>JAFUMG010000078.1 GCA_017473225.1 Oscillospiraceae bacterium
ATGCCAGCATCTCGTTGATCTGTTTCAACAGGTGTTGTTTCCTCTGATATTGTCTTGCCATACAATTACCCCCTAGTGTGGTTATTATCCTACACTAGGGGGTGTTTTGTCTATTGTCCGTTTTTACTGGTTCCGTTCAGTTCCGGTGGGGACATACTTGCCTTTGCTTATCAGCCGACGCTCAGTTCGAGATCGGCTTCCGTCAGGACCTCGTTGTCCAGGAGCCGGCCGATCAGGTCGGAGGCCTGGGCCACCACTTCCTCGTGGGGGTACATGACGTAGGAATAGAGCCCCGGCATGGAGTAATTCTTGTCGCTGCCGTTGTCGCCGGTGACGGCGAAGCTCAGCACCTCCCAGGAGGCCATGTCGTCCAGCTGCATCTTGATCAGGTCCGAGATCTCCTCGGTGGACAGGCTGGTGACGAACATGCCCTGTAGGCTGTCCAGGATGCTGGAGTAATTCTTGATCAGGGTCCCGGCGGTCAGCTTGTCGACGATGGCGGCGATGACCTTCATCTGGTTTCTGCCCCGGGCGTTGTCGCCGCCGGCCAGATTGTGCCGCTCCCGGGCGAAGGCCAGGGCCTGGCGGCCGTTGAGGTTGTTCTTGCCGGCGTAGATCTGGAAGCCGCCGCCCTCCGCCGCGTAGAAGGAGGTGTCGGAGTAGACCGTGACGCCGCCCACCGCGTCCACCAGGGTCTCAAAGCCGGTGAAGTTGATCTGGGCGTAGTAGTGGACCGGCTGGCCGTAGAGGTCGGAGAGGGCGCCCATGGAATTTTCCATGCCATACAGGCCGCAGTGGGTCAGCTTATCCTTCGCGCCGTCGCCGGCGGGATTGGAGACATAGTAGTCCCGGGGGGTGTTGACCAGCAGGATCTGCTTGGTCACCGGGTTCACCGCCGCCAGGATGTTCACGTCGCTGCGGCTCTTGACCAGAGACTTGGACCGGGTGTCGGAGCCGCTGAGGTAGACCACGAAGGGCATGGTGGTGGGGTCCAGATCCACCACCGGCGGCTCCGTCTCCTCGGAGGGGTCCGTGGAGGCGGGGTCCTCCGTGGCGGGCTCGGTGGCCTCCACGGTCTCGATGACGGAGTGCTCGTAGAGCAGCTTCGTCCGGGTGAAGAAGTCGGCGTAGTCATCCACCTCCGTCAGCATGTCGGCATAGGACTGGTTCAAGAGGATGGCGTCGGCGGCGCCGCCGTAGAGGGCGTCCACCAGGGCGTTGACGGATTCCAGATTTTCAATATCCGTGCCGCCCAGCAGGGCGCTGAGCTCCTCCGCCGCCATGCGGGTGTGCTCGGTGTCCACGGAGTCGGTCATGGCGATACGGTAGCCCGCGGCGTCCTCGATGGTCTGGGCGGGGTCCTCCGCCAGGACGTAGACGCCGAATACGGTGCTGATGGTGTTGGGCTGGGAGATGGCGTCGACCGTCTGGCCCAGCTTGGACAGGGCGTGGGCGCCCACGCCGCAGACGGCGATCATGGCGGCGCAGAGGATATAGGCCACGATCTGCCTGCTGTGGCTGACCCGCTTCTGCCATCTGCCCGTCTGCTGGAACAGCAGCAGGCTCAGCAGGGCGGTGACCAGCACCAGGCACACCAGCAGGGCCGTCAGAAATTTGGCGGGAAGGATCTCCAGCTTCCACACGTTCCAGAGCACCAGCGCCTCGGCCAGCACCGTCAATATCAGGACCACAGCGGAAATTCCGTTCCAGCTGTTTTGTTTTTTCGTCTGTTTCGTAGCAAAAACCTGCCTTATCAATATATTTTCCAGCATATCATAGCATACAATCCCGCCGCAATCAAGATAAAAGCCTGCTCCGGGGCGGGCAATTTTGCGGATCTTGTCAGGTGTTTGTCAAGATTTGGTAAAGTTGCACTATTTTTCTGGAAATGCTTGCAAAATTTTAGCGACATGATATGATACTATCATGAAATACAGTCGGAACAGGCGATCAAAGGAGGTCATTCCCTTGACAACGAAAAAAGAATTTACCCCCGGGCAGCTCCGCTATCTGCGGCTGCTGGCCAAGCAGTACCCCACGGTCCAGGCGGCCAGCACCGAGATCATCAATCTCCGGGCCATTCTGGACCTGCCCAAGGGGACGGAGCACTTCATGTCCGATATCCACGGCGAGTACGAGGCCTTTTTCCATATCTTCAACTCCTGCTCCGGCGAGGTGAAGAAGAAGCTGGAGGAGCTCTTCGCCAAGACCCTCACCAAGCGGGAGCGCAATGAGCTGGCCACTCTGATCTATTATCCCACGGCGAAGCTGACCCTGGTGGCCCAGGAGACCGAGGATATGGAGGACTGGTACCGCATCACCCTCCACCGGCTGGTGCAGACCTGCCGCTATGTCTCCGGCAAGTACACCCGGGATAAGGTCCGCTCCGTCATGCCCGAGGAGTACGCCTACATCATCGATGAGCTGATCTACACCTGCGGCAGCAAGGGCGTCCAGGGAGAATTCTACGAGAACCTCATCAGCACCATCTTGGAGATCGACCAGGCCGCCGAGGTCATCGAGGCCATCTGCACCTGCATCAAGAAGCTGACGGTGGACCATATGCACATCGTCGGCGATATCTTCGACCGGGGCCCCCGGGCGGATATCGTCATGGATTCCCTGATGGCCTCCAACAGCGTGGACATCCAGTGGGGCAACCACGACATCCTCTGGATGGGCGCCGCCTCCGGCTCCCGGGCATTGGTTGCCACGGTGCTGAGCAATTCCATACATTATAATAATCTGGACGTCATCGAGACCGGCTACGGCATCTCCCTGCGGCCCCTGTCCGTCTTCGCCAACGAGGTCTACCGAAATTCCGACGTCCACCGCTTCGCCGTGAAGCTCACCGGCGACGACGCGGAGCAGTACACCGAGAAGGACAAGCTCCTGTCCGCCCGGATGTACAAGGCCATCACCGTGATCCTCTTCAAGCTGGAGGGCCAGCTGATCCTGCGGCGGCCGGAATACGGCATGGAGGACCGGCTGCTGCTGGACAAGATCGACTATGAAAACCAGTCCATCACCATCGGCGGCGTGACCTACCATCTGGACGACTGCGACTTCCCCACGGTGGACCCGGCGGACCCCTACGCCCTGACCGAGGAGGAGGCCCATGTCATCGGCCAGCTGACCGAATCCTTCCGCCACAGCGAGAAGCTCCAGCGGCATATCCGCTTCCTGTACTCCAAGGGAAGCCTGTATAAGGTCTACAACGGCAATCTGCTGTTCCACGGCTGCATCCCCATGACGGAGGATAAGGAGCTGATGACCTTCACCATCGGCGGCAAAGAGCGCAGCGGCAGGGAGTTCATGGACTATGCCGACCAGGCCGCCCGCCAGGCCTACTACGCCAAGCGGGGCACCGAGCAGTGGCAGTTCGGCCTGGACTTCCTGTGGTGGCTGTGGTGCGGCCGGAACAGCCCCATCTTCGGCCGGGACCGAATGACCACCTTCGAGCGGCGGCTCATCAAGGACGAGTCCAGCTGGACCGAGCCCAAGAACCCCTACTACACCCATTATAATGACGCGGCGGTCTGCGATATGCTGCTGCGGGAATTCGGCCTGACGGGCCCCCACTGCCATATCGTCAACGGCCATGTGCCCGTGAAGACCAAGAAGGGCGAGAGCCCCATCAAGGGCGGCGGAAAGCTGATCGTCATCGATGGCGGCTTCTGCAAGGCCTACCAGAGCACCTCCGGCATCGCGGGCTATACCCTGATCTTCAATTCCCGGGATATGCGCATCATGTCCCACCAGCCCTTCGACGGCCGCCGGGAGGCGCTGCACCATGACCACGACATCACCAGCAAGGTCCAGATCTTTGAGAAGCTGGACTCTCAGATGAAGGTGGCCCAGACGGACCAGGGCCGGGAGCTCCAGGCCCGGGTGGATGATCTGCTGATGCTGCTGGACGCCTACCGCTCCGGCGCCGTGGCGGAGGATCATAAGAAATAATCCATGCAAGGCACCTCCCAAAGGGGCAATGTCACTAAGTTAGCGACATTGGTGTGAAAGCAAGTCCCACAACGAATGAGTGCATCCCGCGAGGGATGCACTTTTTCAGCAAAAAGGGCATGACAAGTAAGCGGATCGAAAAATCCGCTTAAAAAGGCTATTCAA
>JAFUMG010000044.1 GCA_017473225.1 Oscillospiraceae bacterium
AATCCTTGCTCACGGCGCGACCGTGGGCCAAAAGTCCAAAAGGAGGTGCAATCAACATGGCTAAGATCACCGGTAAGTATGAGGTGCTCTACATCATCGACCCCGCTCAGGGCGAGGAGGGCATCGCAGCACTTGTGGAAAAGTTCAAGGCAATGGTGGAAGCGGAGGGTACTCTGTCCAACATCGATGAGTGGGGCAAGCGTCGCCTGGCTTACGAAATCGACGACAAGACCGAAGGCTACTATGTTCTGATGAACATGGAGACCAAGCCCGAGTTCCCCGCCGAGCTGGAGCGCGTGATGAAGATCACCGAAGGCGTTATGCGCGTTCTGACCACCGCTGTGGAGGAGTAATTTATGCTCAACCACATCACCATCATGGGTCGCCTGACCCGTGATCCCGAACTTCGCCGGACCGGCAGCGGCATCGCCGTTGCCAGCTTCACCGTGGCTGTCGACCGTGACTTCGGCGGCAGAGACGGCGGCGAAAAGGAAACCGACTTCATCGATTGTGTTGCCTGGCGGCAGACTGGCGAGTTTGTCTCCAAGTATTTTACAAAGGGCTCCATGATCGTGGTTTCCGGCCGGCTCCAGATTCGCGGCTGGACCGACAAGGAAGGCAACAAGCGCCGCTCTGCGGAAGTCGTGGCAGACAATGTCTACTTCGGCGAAAGCAAGCGCAGCAGCGAGAGCAATTCCGGCTACGGCGGCAACGCCTATGGCGGAAACAGCTACGGCGGCAATAATTACGGTGGCAACACCTATTCCGCTCCGGCCTCCGCCCCCGCTGCCCCCGCATCCGATTTCGCGATGCTGGAGGACGATGACGCGCAGCTGCCCTTCTGATTGGGACTGACTCGAAAACATATTGCCGGCGGAACAGCGGTTCTTTTGCCGCAGCCCTGCGTTTTGAATCCTTGAAATACACAAAGTATTTCTGCGGCTTCAAAACTTGCTCTGCTGCAAAATCCCGCGCTGTCCATCCGTCAATCTGTTTCCATCGGCAGTCCTCTCTGAACTTTTTCACTAAACTTACAAGGAGGGAAATCCCATGGCTAACGAACAGCGTATGCGTCCCCGCAAGCGTAAGAAGGTTTGTGCTTTCTGCGTTGATAAGGTGACCGCTATCGACTACAAGGACACTGCGAAGCTCCGCCGTTACCTGTCCGAGCGCGGCAAGATCCTGCCCCGCCGTACCACCGGTACCTGCGCCGCTCACCAGCGTGACCTGACCACCGCCATCAAGCGCGCCCGTCAGATCGCTCTGCTGCCCTACGTCGCTGACTAATATGCACACCACACCCCGGAATGCAAATTCCGGGGTGTTTTTTCATGTTTTTGCTGCAGATTGCAGTTTGGCGCACTGTTCACAACCCCACTTGGCTCTCCCTCTGGGAGAGCTGGCACGCCGAAGGCGTGACTGAGAGGGCCCTCTCCGCCCCTTCGGGGCACCTCTCCCATAGGGAGAGGCAAGTCAGGCGCTCCCGCGCCACTGCGCCCGCTTCTCGCTACAGAGCGCAACCGCCGTAGGCGGCTCTTAGCGCGGAGTAGTGCGCCAAACTCCAATTTGAACCCCCGCATATCCTTCCTCCTCCGGGCATAATCTGAACCAGCAAGGAGGGATGGGCCATGACGGAAGAACAGCTGCCCCACAGGCTGACGCTGGACGAGCGCAGCAAACTGACCATGACCGGGGTGACGGAGGTGGTCAGCTTCGAGGAGGATGCCGTGGTGCTGAAAACCTGCCTGGGGACCCTGCTGATCCAGGGGCGGCAGCTGCAGCTGAAGCAGCTGACCCTGGAGGGGGGCCAGGTGGCCGTAGAGGGGCACATCGGGGCCCTGAGCTATGAGGAGCCCCGGCGCTCCGGCGGCTGGATCAGCCGTCTCTTCGGATGACGGCTCCGGCGCTGGCGGCGGAGCGGTTCGCTCTGGCCTGCCTGCTGGGGCTGCCCCTGGGGGCGCTGTACGGCTTTCTGCGGCCCCTGCGGCCCCGGCGGGGAACACTGGCGGACCTGCTGTTCGTGGCTGCCGCGGCAGCGGCCTGGCTCTACCTCAGCTTCGGCATCTGCCAGGGTGACCTGCGGCTGGGCTACAGCGCGGGCCTTGCCGCCGGGGGATTCTGCTGGGAATGGACCGCCGGACAGCTCCTGCGGCCGGTATTTTCCATGTTCTGGCAGACAATTGGGAGATTCTGGGCCCTTCTCACACTTCCCGCGAAAAAAATTTCACATTTTCTGAAAATTTTGTTTGCATCTGTGAAAAAATGGGTTACAATAAAGTGGAGAAATCGTCGGCAGAAGCGACGTACATCCGGAGGCGCGCCAAATGGCACAGATCAAGAACTTTTTCAGTCACATCAAGCTGGTCCGTCAGCGCAGCAGCAACCTGAGCAAGATCGTGGTGATCGTCACCATCGTATTGTGTATGGGGGCGCTGTGCACCCTGCGTCTGGCTATGAACAAAATTGAAAACCGCACCGGCGATCTGCGGACCCAGGCCGCGGCCCTGGAGGAGGACAACACCGACCTGGAGCAGAAGATCCAGGATCTGGGCTCCGTCCAGAGCGTCCACGACATCGCCCAGGAGGAGCTGGGCCTCGTGAGTCCGGACGCCGTCGTGTTTCAGCCTTGAATTTTAAATGCTCAAAGCAAATATTATGGAGGAAAGTAAGCAAACTATGGAGTTAACCGTTGGAACGATCCTGGAAGGAAAGGTCAAGTCTATCACCAATTTCGGCGCATTCATTTCTCTGCCGGAGAACAAGACCGGCATGGTACATATCTCTGAGGTGGCCAATGCCTACGTCAGCGACATCCGTCAGCATCTGACTGAGGGTCAGGATGTGAAGGTTGTCATCATTGGCAACGAGAACGGCAAGATCAATTTGTCCATCAAGCGCCTGGAGCCCAGACAGCAGCGTGACGGCGCGCCCCGGCAGAATGGTTTCCGCAACAATGCCCCCCGCCGGGAAGGCAGCCAGCATCAGGAGCGGCCCCAGAACCGTCCCCAGCGGAATGCCCCCGTCCAGCCCGCCGCGCCCAAGACCGCCGATCAGCTCTTTGAGGAGAAGCTGAAGGCCTTCATGACCGAGTCTGACAGCAAGATCTCTTCCATCCGGCAGTACTCCGATCACCGCACCAAGAGCAGAAGAAGATAATCAAAACAGGGCCGCAGCATCCGCAGCGGCCTGTTTTTGTACATTCGGATGGGATGGGGAATTGTAGTTTAGCGTTCCGTTACACAACGCAGCTGTCATCCCGAGCGGAATGAAATGGAGTCGAGGGATCTACGCATTTCGTTGAGATTCGCAGTAAAATCGGTGCCAAGATCCCTCGACTCGCTGACGCTCGCTCGGGATGACAGCGTTGCCGGTAATTTGTAGACTGAACTCCAAACTGCAACTTAAACACAAAAGGAGAAAATCATGGCAACTGTATTGATCACCGGCGGGTCCCGGGGGATCGGGGCGGCGGCGGTGGAGCTGTTCGCCGCCCGGGGGGACCGGGTGTTTTTCCTGTACGAAAAGGACCACGAGGCCGCCCGGGCCGTGGCCGAAAAAACCGGCGCCACAGCCCTGTGCTGCGATGTGGCCGACGGCGGGGCCGTGAAGGAGGCCTTTTCCCGGATCGGGGATGTGGATATCCTGATCTGCAACGCGGGCATCTGCCATTACGGGCTCATGAGCATGGTCGACGAGGAGACCTGGGACCGGATCTTCGCGGTGAACGTCAAGGGCATCTACCACTGCGTCAACGCGGCGATGCCGGGCTTCCTGAAAAAGCAGGCCGGCTGCGTCATCACCGTTTCCTCCATGTGGGGCCAGGTGGGCTCCAGCTGCGAGGCGGCCTACTCCGCCACCAAGGGCGCCGTCATCGCCCTGACCCAGGCCCTGGCCAAGGAGCTGGGACCCAGCGGCATCCGGGTCAACAGCGTGGCCCCCGGCGTGATCCTGACGGACATGTGCGCCGGCGTGGATCCCGAGACCCTTGAAGGTCTGCGGGAGGAGACCCCCGTGGGCCGCAACGGCCGCCCCGAGGACGTGGCCCAGGCCATGGCGTATCTGGCCGACGCCGATTTCGTCACCGGACAGGTGATCAGCGTCAATGGGGGATATGTGATATAGACTCGCTGACGCTCGAATTGAAAATTGACAATTAGGCGATCTTTGATTGCCTGCGAAACTTATGATTAAGGAGAATGAACTTATGAAAATCGCAATCGGCTGTGACCACGGCGCGCTGGACCTGAAAAATACCGTCGTGAAGCACCTGCAGGACAAGGGCTATGAGGTCCGGGACTTCGGCACCTACACCAAGGACTCCTGCGACTACCCCGAATTCGCCGCCGCTGCCGCCAAGGCCGTGGCTTCCGGCGAATGTGAGAAGGGCATCGTCCTGTGCACCACCGGCATCGGCGTGTCCATCTCCGCCAACAAGGTCGACGGCATCCGCTGCGCCCTGCTGAGCGACGTCTGGTCCGCCAAGATGACCCGCCTCCACAACGACACCAACATGATGGCCATCGGCGCCGGCGTGGTGGGCACGAATCTGGCGCTGGAGATCGTGGATACCTGGATCGGCACCGAATTCTCCGGCGAAGCCCGGCACCAGAGACGGATCGACAAGGTCATGGCTCTGGAAAAGTAAATCCCAAACGCCCGGCTGATGCCGGGCGTTTTTGCGTGCTTTATGGGAATGGGGTATTTCATCGTTCTGATAAAAACGGCGCACCTGGGTACCGACCACCACTGTCATTGCGAGCCAGTCCGCAGACTGGCGTGGCAATCCCCTACGGCGGCGCAATGCAGTCAGATGCTAAAAATCTTGGTGTTTCCAGGTATTTTCTTCCGTTTTCCTCTCCGTAGTTTCACGGAAGAACCGGGAGATTGCCACGCCAGTGTGAGCACTGGCTCGCAATGACATACTTCTTTTGGACTGCACGCAAAACTGCAATATGAACCCCATCAACGCGAAACCCCGCGGGCTGTTGACAGCCTGCGGGGCAATTTCTTTATAAATAGTATCCTGCTTCCAGCAACCGCGTGAGGGCTTCATTGGCTTCCTCGTCGGTGAAGAGGGCGGTAAAGCGTTTGTCCACAGCCAGGGCTTCCAGGCTCAGCTTCAGCTTTCCTTTTTGGGCCAGCAGGTTGAAGCCGTCGCTGGTGCGGCGGCCGGAGAGGACCCGCTTTGCGCCGCCGAGGTCCAGCGGACGCATCCGGACGCCGCATTTTTCAGCCTCAACCCGGTTCGCATCCCACGCGGCGATGAATTTTTCTTCCATAGGATCACCTCCAAAAAAAGAACTGTCATTGCGAGCCAGTCCCCAGACTGGCGTGGCAATCCCCCTAAAGTTTCCGGTATATCCGGGGGATTGCCACGTCGGCCTTCGGCCTCCTCGCAATGACAGAAAAAACGTTATTTCTCCAGAATCACGGGGCCGTTGTTGGCGGCCAGCTCGGTCTTGATGTGTTCCGCGGCTTCGGCGGGGGTCAGCTTCAGCTGCACACCGCTGCGCATGTTCTTGACGGAGCAAACGCCCTCGGCGATCTCATCCTCGCCCAGCAGCACCGCGTAGGGGACCTTCAGCTTGTCGGCGTAGGCCATCTTCTGCTTGAACTTCTTCTGCTCGCCATAGAGCTGGACCCGGATGCCGGCGGCCCGGAGGGTCTCGGCCAGGGCGATAGCGGCGGCGGGATCGGCGGTCATGGGCAGCACCAAAGCGTCAGCGGGGGCGCTGGGCAGCTCGGGATTCAGCAGGCCCTGCTCGTCCAGGACGTAGAACAGTCTCGTCAGGCCGATGGAAATGCCCACGCCGGGCAGGGGCTTGTCGATGTAATAGCCCGCCAGATTGTCATAACGGCCGCCGGAGCAGACGGAGCCGATCTCGGGATGGTCCAGCAGGGTGGTCTCATAGACAGTGCCGGTGTAGTAGTCCAGGCCGCGGGCGATGGTCAGATCCACGGCGAAGTTGGCTTCGGGCACGCCGAAGGCGGCCAGGTTGGCGGTGACGGCCTTCAGTTCCCGCAGACCCAGATCGAAGGTCTCGTTCCGGCCGGCGTAGCCTTCCAGAGCGGCCAGCACCTCGGCATTGGTGCCGGTGATGCCGATGAACTTCAGGATCCCGTCAGCCTGCTCGCCGGTGAGACCGCAGTCGTCCATCAGGATGACCTTCACCTTTTCGGCGCCGATCTTATCCAGCTTGTCCACGGTGCGCATGATGTCGCCGGACTTTTCGGCCAACTCCATCATGGCGTAGAAGCCGTTGAGGATCTTGCGGTTGTTGACCCGGATCTGGAACCGCTCCAGGCCGAAGCCCCGGAAGACCTTGTAGATGATGGCGGGGATCTCCGCCTCGTTCAGGATGTCCAGCTTGCCGTCGCCGATGATGTCGATATCCGCCTGGTAGAACTCCCGGAAGCGGCCCCGCTGGGCCCGCTCGCCCCGATAGACCTTGCTGATCTGATAGCGGCGGAAGGGGAAGGCCAGGTCGTTATAGTGCAGGGCCACATATTTTGCCAGGGGCACGGTCAGGTCGAACCGCAGAGCCAGATCGCTGTCGCCCTTCTGGAAGCGGTAGATCTGCTTCTCGGTCTCGCCGCCGCCCTTGGCCAGCAGGATCTGGGCATCCTCGATGACGGGGGTGTCCAGGGCCGCGAAGCCGTAGGAGGCGTAGGTCTTGCGGAGGATCTCCATCATCCTCTCCATCTGAGCCTGCTTGGCAGGCAGCAGCTCCATAAAACCGGACAGTGTCCGGGGCTTGATAATATCCATAATTTTTCCTCCGTAAAAATTCTGAAATGAAGGATGAATATTGAAAAATGAATAATGAATAATTGTGGTATCCGCTTCGCGGATGATTTGAAACCGTCCCCAGAGGGGACACCATAATTATTCACTATTCATCCTTCATTTTTCATAATTCATTGAAATCATTAAAATCTGGGCTTGGTGTGCAGCATTTCGCGCCAATCCAGGTCGCCCCGCTGCAGGCCCATGATGAACATTTCGGCAGAGGCCAGGTTGGTGGCGATGGGCACATTGTGCTTGTCGCAGTGCCGGATGGTCTCGATCATCTGGGCGTCATCCCAGGGATCGGTGGTATTGGGGTCGGTGAACAGCAGCACCAGGTCGATCTCGTTGTAGGCGATGCGGGCGTTGATCTGCTGGTGGCCGCCCTGCTTGTGGGAAAGCAGCAGTGTGATGGGCAGACCGGTATTATCCGCGATAAGGCGGCCGGTGGTCGCGGTGGCAAACAGGTTGTGCTTGATGAGAACGCTTTTGTAAGCAGTACAGAACTGAACCATTAGCTCCTTCTTTTTGTCGTGGGCCAGAAAAGCGATATTCACAGCAGCTCACTCCTTGAAAAAATAGTGGCGATCTCTAAAACTCTTTTTTGGAGATGCCCATAATGTTACCGGAAGGTTATGGGCTCCGGGAACCCTTGGATTCGTTTGGCAATGCGCCGGCAGGCTTTGGCGGCAGCGCAGCGGCGGCTGTAGCGCAGCAGCGGCTGGGAGAAGGCGGCCGCCAGGGTCACATGGCCGTCCTCGGGGATGACGCCCAGCAGCGGCAGCCCGGCGGTGTCCATCACGTCGTCAATGGTCAGGTCCATGGCCGAGACCATCTTTTTGCTGACCCGGTTGACGATGAGGCGGTTATTGGTCTTGCCCATCAGCTCCAGCAGCTCGGCTGCCCGGGCAGCGTCCCGGATGGCGGCGGGGCCGGGGCCGGTGACCAGAATGCACCGGTCGGCGAAGGCCGCGGTGAGCCGGAAGCCGGCATCCACCCCGGCGGGGGCGTCCAGAAAGATGTAATCGTAAACCGCCCGGGCCTTGGTCAGCATGGTGCCGAAGGCGTCGGCGCTGATATCCTCCGGGGGGCAGTTCATGGGCGCGGTGAGGAAATGAAGGCTGGGGTACAGCGGGTGGACCGCCGCCTGGGACAGGTCATAGCCGCCCTCGCAGACGTCCAGAAAGGACAGGGCGCTGCTGTCGGTCATGCCCAGAGAAATGTCCAGATTCCGCAGTCCCACGTCGCAGTCGACGCACAGGACCCTTCGTCCGTCAGCGGCCAGAGCGGCCGCGATACCGGCGCAGACCGAGGTTTTTCCTGTTCCGCCCTTGCCGGACAGAACCGCGATCAGTTCCCCCACGAGCCAGTATCCCCCTAAATCATCATTTGGGTTCATTATAAAGCAATTTCGCACAAAAAGCAAGAGCGATTCCAGCATTTTCCAAAGATTTTTCATCACATTGCCCAAATGGGATGCAATCATGGAAGGCGCACCCAGGCGCGGAGCCCCACGAAAACGCCCCTCACTCCACCCACGGGTTAACGTAGTTCAAATTGTAGTTTAGGTTATCAGCTTTAGTAAGCAAGATCGTCAAAACGAACAATGCAACGAAATGTCATTCCGAGCGAAGCGCCAGCGAAGTCGAGGAATCTACGCATTATGATAACATTTGCGCTCAAATCGGTGCCAAGATCCTTCGACTCGCTCCGCTCGCTCAGGATGACAGCTGCTTTTGCAGTCGTTATGCTGTACTTGCTTACGAAAGCTGATAACCTAAACTACAATTTTCCTTTCCCCACACGAAAACCGCCGCCGGGAATCCCCGGCGGCGGTGGTGTTTTCCTTATTCCTCGTGCTCCAGATCCTCGCCCAGGTCCCGGTAGGGGGAATCCAGGGGCGTAGTGGTCGTGGCTTCGCTCTGATATTTCTGGACGATCTTCGCCGCCTGCTCCACGGGCAGCAGGGTTCCGGCGCCAGCGACGCAGCCGCCGGGGCAGGCCATGCCCTCCAGCAGGTAGCCATTGTACTTGCCGGCCTTGGCCATGGTCATCAGCTTGCGGCATTCCCGCAGACCCTCGGCCCGGGCGGTCTTGACCTCCACCTCCGGATCGGTGTGGTGGATCAGATCCGTGACGGCCTGGGCCACGCCGCCGGAGACCGCGAAGCCCCGTCCGAAGGAGGAGCCCACGTTCATGGTCTCGGCGGATTCCAGCGTCGCGAAGTCGATATCCTTCGCCTCGAACATGCCCTGCAGCTCCTCGAAGGTCAGGACGAAGTCCACATCGGAGCGAATATCGGCCCGGATGGCTTCCAGCTTCTTGGCGGCGCAGGGGCCTACGAAGACCACCTTGCAGTCCGGGTCCTGCTTCTTCAGCATCCGGGCGGTGAAGACCATGGGGGTCAGGGTCATGGAAATATTCTGAGACTGGGCAGGGAAGAGCTTATGGACCATGGAATGCCAAGCGGGGCAGCAGGAGGTGGCCATATAGGGCTGCTGGGCGGGGACCTTCTCCAGGAAGTCCTTGGCCTCCTCGATGGTGCACATATCGGCGCCCACGGCCACCTCCACCACGCTGTCGAAGCCCAGCTGCTTCATGGCGGTGACGAATTTGCCGGGGGAGAGCTTGCCGCTGAACTGGCCGATGAAGGCGGGGGCCACGGCGGCGATGACCCGGTCGCCCTTCAGGATGGACTGGATCACCTGGAAGATCTGGCCCTTGTCCACGATGGCGCCGAAGGGGCAGGACACCAGGCACTGGCCGCAGGAGACGCACTTATCCTGATCGATGACCGCCCGGCCCTGCTCGTCCTGGCCGATGGCGTCCATGCCGCAGGCCGCCTGACAGGGCCGCTCCAGATGGATGATGGCATGGTAGGGGCAGGCGTTGGCGCACTTGCCGCACTTGATGCACTTTTCAGGGTCGATATGGCTCTTGCCGTTGACGAAGGACACCGCGCCTCTGGGGCAGACCTTTTCGCAGGAGCGGGCCAGGCAGTTCTGGCAGCCCTCGGTGACCCGGTACTGGTTGGTGGGGCAGGCGTGGCAGGCGTAGGAAATGATGTTAATCAGGGGCGGCTCGTAGTACTGCTCGGCGATGGCGGCGTGGTCCATGCCCTCGGTGACCAGATGCCGTCCGTCGGCGGGACGCAGGCTCAGGCCCATGGCCAGGCGCACCCGCTCACCGGCGATGGCGCGCTCCAGGAACACGGATTCCCGGTGCAGGGGGCGGTCGCCGGGGACGATGATATAGGGCAGGTCATTGGCTGCCTCATAGCCGTCGCCGGAGTAGGCCATCCGGGCCACTTCGGTGAAGACCTTCTTGCGGATGTCAGTGATCAGAGACGGGATACCTCTCATGTACATACCTCCAGGTGGATTTTTCTCTATGATAGCATAAACCGGGCCCGATTTCCAGACCCTAAAGGGATGGGAAGTGTTGGTGGATTGCAGTTTGGCGTACTACTCTGCGCTAAGAGCCACCTACGGCGGTTGCTCTCTGCAGCGAGAAGCGGGCGCAGTGGCGCGGGAGCGCCCAAGGCTTCCCCCGGGGGGAAGCTGTCGCCGCCGTAAGGCGGTGACTGATGAGGAATGCGGGTGGTAAACTTAGTCTTTCGCATCTGCATCAGGCCTACTCCAGACTTTAAACATGGTACAAGCCTTCGCTCCGCACGAAACCATTACATAATCGCCCGCATTCCTCATCCGACCCGGCTTGCGCCGGGCCACCTTCCCCCCGGGGGAAGGCATGCGGCTGCGCCGCTAAGAGAACACAAACCCCAGCCAGCCCCGGATCCTCCCTTCCGTTCTTAAAGAAAATGTAATATATTTATCGTTGCATCCTGCCGGATTCTGTGCTACAATGGGCTAAATTCTGTTCAAAGGTGATGAAATGCTCCGAAAATATCTTTTGATTTTCTTTGTTTCCATGGTGCCCCTCATTGAGCTGCGCGGCGGCGTGACGATGGCTGTGGGCATGGATCTGAATTATTTTACTTCCCTGATCGTGTGCGTGATCGGCAATATGCTGCCGGTGCCGATCATTTATTTCTTCGCCCGGAAGGTTCTCCTCTGGGGCGCCGATAAAAAATATATCGGCAAATTCTTCAGCTACTGCCTGGAAAAGGGCGAAAAGGGCGGCCAGAAGCTGGTGGCCACCGCCGGCCGGGGCGGCCTGTTCGTGGCGCTGATGCTGTTCGTGGGCATTCCGCTGCCCGGTACCGGCGCCTGGACCGGTACGCTGGCGGCCAGCTTCCTGAATATGGGCATCAAGTCCACTGCCCTTTCCGTTTCCTTGGGTGTCGTGATCGCTGGCATCATCATGGGTGTCGTCAGCACCGGTGTGTTCAGCGTGCTTGGATTTTAATATACAAAATCACGTCTTATTTTTATTGAACATCCGTATATAGGAGGAACTTACTATGGCTGACTGCTTATTCTGCAAAATCATCGCGGGGGACATCCCCTCCAACAAGGTCTACGAGGACGAGACCATCCTGGCCTTCCGGGACATCGCACCCCAGGCGCCCACCCACATTCTGGTGATCCCCAAGGTCCACATCCCCTCCGTCGACGGCGTCACCGCCGAAAACAGCGGCGTGGTGGCCCACATTTTCGAGGTGATCCCCCAGATCGCCCGGGCCGAGGGTCTGGCAAACGGCTACCGGGTGGTCAGCAACTGCGGCCCCGACGCGGGCCAGACGGTGCCCCATCTGCATTTCCACATCCTGGGCGGCAAGCAGCTGGCCCTGGAAATGGCGTAAACTGATCAAAGAGGACGGCGCAAGCCGTCCTCTTTTCGTTCATTTCTGTGTTCAAATTGTAGTTTATCTGTCAGTTGTCTGCCGCACCCAAAGGCCCCCTTGAGTAAAGGGGGCTGGCTCGGCGATAGCCGAGACTGGGGGATTGTGCAGCAGAAGGCTGGAATAACCACCAGCATTTCGGCGAATTCGTACTGCAGCGCAGCAATCCCTCAGTCAAAAATCGGAGATTTTTGACAGCTCCCTTTACACAAGGGAGCCTTGGGGCGCTCCCGCGCCAGTATGTTAAACTACAATTTGAATCTCTTGACATTCGGATCGAATGCGCTATAATAATGACAGATCGCATAACAAATAAGTCTTCGGGGGGCCGGACGTTTCCGGCTGAGATTGGATGAAGCCGCATCCTGACCCGTGAACCTGATACGGTTAGTACCGTCGGAGGGAAAGATGCACATATGGGACCTTCGTGTCGCATTGCACCTGGACGGGTTTGCAATGCGATACTTTTTTATCCGGAGGTATCCCAATATGTCATCCAACAACTCCAAAACCCACATCCTGACGGAAAGCGCCATCATGATCGCCCTGGCCACGGTGCTCAGCATGTTCAAGATCTGGGAAGCGCCCTACGGCGGCTCCGTCACCGTGCTGTCCATGGCCCCCATCATCGTGCTGTCCATGCGCCGGGGCGTGAAGGTGGGCCTGGTGGCCGGCTTTGTCCACAGCCTGATCCAGCTGCTGCTGGGCCTGAACAACGTGGCCTGGGTCCCCACCGTCTGGGGCATCATCGTCTGCGTCCTGACGGACTACATCCTGCCCTTCACGGTCCTGGGCCTGGGCGGCATCTTCCGCAATGTGAAGTTCACCAAGAACGACAAGACCAACCTGTTCATCGCCGCCGCCCTGGGCGCGCTGCTGGTGACGCTGCTGCGGTATCTGAGCCACATTGTCTCCGGCGCGGTCATCTGGTACGCCCTGGACCTGGAGTGGTACGCCGATGACCCCACCCACATCGTCTTCCAGTACGGCACCTGGATGTTCTCCGTCATCTACAACGGCGGCTACATGGTCCCCGAGATCATCACCACCACCGTCGGCACCCCCATTCTGGTCCGCGCGCTGGACCGCGTCAAGAAATGATCCCTGCCGCCCCGCCTGATAGCAGGCGGGGCGGTTTTCTGTCTTCCGGGTCCGGTCCCGTTTGACATTCCAGGTCACGCGTGATATCATGGAGATGATATTTTGTCTGGAGGACGATCCCATGCAGTTTCTCTTTTTCTCCCTGTTCGCCGCCGGCATCGTGGCCGCGGACCAGATCACCAAGTACCTGACCGTGGCGAACATCGCCCTGTATCAGGATGTGGAATTCATCCCCGGCTTTCTGGGGCTGACCTACGTCCAGAATACCGGCGCCGCCTTCTCCTCCTTCGAGGGGATGCAGTGGCTCTTCGCGGTGATCTTCCTGATCTTCACCGCCGCCATTTTCTACGAATACTTCAAAAAGCCCATGCCCTTCACCAAATTCGAGCGCTGGTGCATCGCGGCCATCTACGGCGGCGGCCTGGGCAACATGATCGACCGGCTCCGCTACGGCTATGTGGTGGACATGATCGAGACCAAGTTCATGGATTTCCCCGTTTTCAATGTGGCCGACTGCTTCATCACCTGCGGCTGCATCGCCATGCTGGTCTCCCTGATCTTCTTCAATAAGGAATTCTGGAAGGAAGAGAAAAAATAATGAATAGTGAATAATGAATGATGAATGATGAATAATTGATGTGTCGGCTGCGCCGACGATTAAAATTAAGGCATCCCAACGGGATATCTCCATTATTCGCTATTCATTATTCATCAACGAAGTGACTTCATTATTCATTTAAGGAGAAATCTATGATTTTGACTGCTGATATCCCCGGTGAGCGTTTGGATGCCTTCGTTGCCCGGGTCTGCGATGGACTGACCCGCTCCGCTGCCCAGAAGCTCATCGAGCAGGGGGCCGTGACCCGGAACGGCAGGCCCGCCAAAAAGAACGATAAACTGAATACCGGCGACGCCGTGGAGGTCACCATCCCCGAGCCCAAAGAGGTGGACATCGTGGCCAAAGAGATCCCCCTGGATATCGTCTACGAGGACGAGGACGTGGTGGTCATCAACAAGCCCAAGGGGCTGGTGGTCCACCCGGCAGCGGGCCATCAGGACGACACCCTGGTCAACGGCCTGCTGTACGCCCTGGGGGACGAGCTCTCCGGCATCAACGGCGAGCTGCGGCCCGGCATCGTCCACCGCATCGACAAGGACACCAGCGGACTGCTGGCGGTGGCCAAGAACGACCTGGCCCACACGGTGCTGGCCAGCCAGCTGAAGGACCACTCCATGCACCGGACCTATGAAGCCATCGTCTGCGGCTCCTTCCGGGAGGACAGCGGCACCGTGGACGTCCCCATCGGCCGGCACCCCACGGACCGGAAGAAGATGTGCGTCACCCAGCGCAACTCCAAGGAAGCGGTGACCCACTGGGAAGTGGTGAAGCGCTACCGGGGCTACACCCACATCCGCTGCCGTCTGGAGACGGGACGGACCCACCAGATCCGGGTCCACATGGCGCACATCGGCCACCCGATCCTGGGCGACATGGTCTACGGCCACAAAAAGCCCGAGCTGGGCCAGGACAGCCAGTGCCTCCACGCCGGAGCCCTCTGCTTCCGCCACCCCCGGGACGGCCGCCCCGTCATGGTCCTGGCCCCCCTGCCGGATTATTTTAAAGAAGTTCTTGAAAAATTGGAGAAAATGGGGTAGGTTGGGGTCTATAGCACTGGCGTGGGAGCGCCCAAAGCTTCCCCCGGGGGCGGTGCGTCGCGCAGCGAATCTAATTATCGTGATTGCCGGCGGCAATCACACCATTACTAATAGCTGTCAAAAATCTCTGATTTTTGACTGATGAGGAATTCGGGCAGAAAACTTACGTTTTCGCATTTGTATCAGGCCTACTCCGGACTTTCGACACGAAACAAGTCTTCGCTCTGTCTGAAATCATTACATCATCGCCCGCATTCCTCATCCGACCCGGCTTGCGCCGGGCCACCTTCCCCCCGGGGGAAGGCATGGCGGCTATGCCGCCAGATTGTGCACCAAACTACAATCTGAACGAAAGGACCAAAACATGGGCATTTATTCTGACATTTTACTGACGGTGGATTATGACCGGACCCTGACAGCGCCGGATTCTTCGATCCCGAAGCGGAATCTGGAAGCCATCGAATATTTCATGAAAAACGGCGGCGCCTTCACCGTCAATACCGGCCGGAGCCTGCCCATGACGAAGGTCTTCAAGGACATCGTGCCCGTCAACGCGCCGCTGCTGCTCTACAACGGCTCCGCCGCCTATGACAAGGCCGCCGGGAAGCTGTCCTTCATGCACGCCATCGACCTGGACCTGTGGAAAACCGTCCGGGAGCTGCTGGATACCTTCCCCGACATGACCGTGGAGGTCCAGGGCGTGGATGCCCACTATAATTTCATCCCCAACCCCAAATGGGACGATTTCAGCGAGAAGCAGGACTGCGCCCATGCCACCGCCCGGTGGGGCCAGGACCTGGGGCCCTTCCTGAAATTCTCCCTCTACGGCACCTTCCACACCAACACCGTTGCCGGGCTTTACGAGGCCACCCCGGAAGAGGTGCAGCAGATGGACGAGGTGGAAGCGCTGCTCCGGGAAAAATACGGGCAGACCTGCGAGGTCTTCCGGGCCGCCACCCGGATCATCGACGTCCACGCCAGGGGCGTCAGCAAGGCACGCTCTGCCCGGCAGCTGCAGGAGACCCTGGGCCGGAGGATCCTCGTCTGCGTGGGCGACGGGGAAAACGACGTGCCCATGCTGGAAAACGCGGACCACGCCTTCTGTCCCGCCGACGCCATCGTGGCCGGCCGGTTCGAAAACGTGTGCCCCTGCGCCGAAGGGGCGGTGGCCGACGTGATCTACAAAAAAATTCCGGAGATTCTGAAAAAATAGCTTGACTTTTCCGCGGATACGTGTTAGAATTTTCTGGCTGAATAAGCCAAGCGACATGTATCCGCGGGTGTAGTTCAATGGTAGAACACCAGCCTTCCAAGCTGGTCACGCGGGTCCGATTCCCGTCACCCGCTCCATAGAAATGCGCCAGTAGCTCAGCTGGATAGAGCAACTGCCTTCTAAGCAGTAGGTCGGGGGTTC
>JAFUMG010000079.1 GCA_017473225.1 Oscillospiraceae bacterium
GAATAGCCTTTTTAAGCGGATTTTTCGATCCGCTTACTTGTCATGCCCTTTTTGCTGAAAAAGTGCATCCCTCGCGGGATGCACTCATTCGTTGTGGGACTTGCTTTCACACCAATGTCGCTAACTTAGTGACATTGTCCCCTGCGGAGTGGACTTTTTGCCTGGGAATGACCGGCGGAAAAAGTCATGGAACCGTTGCAAGATACGGATTTTTTTGATAAGATATGTTGTAAGAGGAAAAATTGAAATTGTAGTTTAGCGCACTACTCCGCGCTAAGAGCCGCCTACGGCGGTTGCGCTCTGTAGCGAGAAGCGGGCGCAGTGGCGCGGGAGCGCCCATGGCTTCCCCCGGGGGGAAGCTGTCGCCGCCGTAAGGCGGTGACTGATGAGGAATGCGGGCGGAAAACTTACGTTTTTGCATCTGTATCAGGCTTTTTCCGGACTTCGGTGCACGCCATTCCTCATCCGACCTCGCTTTGCTCGGCCACCTTCCCCCGGGGGAAGGCATGGCGGCTGCGCCGCCAGACGGAACGCCAAACTACAATCTAAAATCCTTCCCATAGACAGTTGGTGAAAACATGTACAGCAAAAATGACTATATCGCGGTCTTCGACTCCGGAGTAGGGGGCATCAGCGTGCTGCGGCAGCTGCGGAAGGTGCTGCCGGGGGAACGGTTCGTCTATTATGGCGACTCCGCCAATGCCCCCTATGGCTCCCGGTCCACCGAGGAGGTCCGGGCCCTGACCTTCGCGGCGGTGGAGCGGCTCACCGGCCGGTTCCCGGTGAAGGCTCTGGTGGTCGCCTGCAATACGGCCACCGCCGCGGCCATCGAGGACCTGCGGGCAAATTATTCGGATTTGATCGTGGTGGGCATCGAGCCGGCGGTGAAGCTGGCGGCGGACCACCATCCCGGCGGGAATATCGGCGTTATGGCCACCCAGGTGACGCTGCGGGAGGAAAAATTCGATCTTCTGATGAACCGCTTCAACGGCGACCGGACCATTTATAAGATCCCGGCCCCGGGGCTGGTGGAGCTGATCGAGGCGGGAAAGGGCGACTGTGAGGAGACCCAGGTATTCCTGCGGCGGCTGCTGGCCCCCTACATCGGGAAGCTGGACGCCCTGGTCCTGGGCTGCACCCACTACCCCTTCGTCAAGCACAATATCCAGGCCATCCTGGGCCCCGGCACCGAGGTGCTCCATGGCGGCGAAGGCACCGCCCGGGAGACGAAGCGGCGGCTGGCCGCGGCGGACCTGCTGGAGCGGGGCGAAGGCCGGGTGGAGATCATCAGCAGCTCCTCCGACGGGGCCATGGCGGAGCTGGCCAAGCGGCTGCTGGAGCAGGGAGGGCGGCATGGATTTTGAAAGCCTGATCTTTGATATCGACGGTACCCTCTGGGACTCCCGGGCCCTGGTGGCGGAGGGCTACAACCGCCAGCTGAGGGCCGAGGGCTTGGACCATCTGTGCACCGACGCGGAGGCCCTGAAGCCCCTCTTCGGCCTGGTGATGGAGGATCTGGCGGACCGGCTCTTCGCTGAGATCCCCGCCCCGGAGCGATACGAGCTGACCCTGCGGTGCATGAAGACGGAAAATGAATACCTCCATGAAGCTCCCTGCCGCATCGGCTACCCCGGAGTGCGGGAGACTCTGGAGCAGCTGCGCCGGCGGCACCGGTTGTTCATCGTCAGTAATTCCAACTGCGGCTACCCGGAGCTGTGCATGGAGAAGCTGGGGATCGGACAGCTCTTTGAGGGCCATCTGTGCTTCGGCGATACCGGGACCCCCAAGGGGGAGACCATCCGGACCCTGATGGCGCGGCATCACATTTCCTCCGCCTGCTACATCGGCGACACCCAGGGCGACGCCGACGCCGCGAAAGCGGCGGGGATCCCCTTCATCTGGGCGGCCTACGGTTTCGGAACGCCCGACGCCTGGGACGCGAGGCTGGAGCGGTTTGAAGATTTGGTAAAGGAATTTAAATTGTAGCTTATCGCGCTGTTACACGAAATGCAGAATGCTGAATGCAAAATTGTGGTATTTCCTGCGGAAATCATTTAAATTGTGCGCTTTGCGCACACCATCATTCTGCATTTTGAATTTTGCATTGTGCTGCCGCAGGCAGAGCGTTAAACTACAATTTCAACACATCACCCCATCATCAACTACCAAGAAAGGAAGTTTTTATTATGATCATCTGCCCCTGGAAAGACATTCTGAAGTACAAGTCCCTGCTGCCCGGCATTGAGGAGGCCTTCGAGAAGGTCAATGCCCTCCAGTCCCATGACGCAGTCACCTATCCTCTGGAGAACGGCAACCGCTTCTTCGTGGCCGTGGGCACCACCAAGGCCCCCGACCTGGCGGAAGCCCACCGCCAGTATCTGGATATCCAGTACATCGTCAAGGGCCAGGAGGTCATGGGCTGGGCTCCCCTGGAGCAGGCGAAGCTGGAAGGCGAATTCAACGTCGAGAAGGACATCGGCCGTTACTCCGGCGATTTCGAGTTCATCACCATCCCCGAGGGCATCTGCTATGTGGCCTTCCCTGAGGACGCCCACATGCCCGGCCGCCATCTGGACGTGCCCAATGACTTCGTCAAGGTGGTCGTGAAGCTGAAGGTATGAGCGTCGTCTTCAATTCCGAGTGCATCCTGTGCCACCTGCGGCGCAATGTGGAAACGGCCCGGCGTCTGGGCACCGAGGAGCAGGCCACGGCCTTCACCCGGGAGTTGCTGAAGATGTACCTCTCCGCCCCGGAGGGGGTGGGCTCCCCCTGGTTCGGCCCCCGGACCACGGACCTGCTCCACGAGATGTACGGATTGGACCTGGACCGGTACCGGAAGGAAAAGGAGGAATCCAACCGCTTCGTGCTGGCCCGGCTGGACCAGATCCGCTCCCGGGTGGAGGCGGCGGAGGATCCCGTCTACGCGGGACTGCAGTTTTCCGTGCTGGGCAATTACATCGACTTCTCCGCCCTGCAGGACGAGATCGACTTCGACCGGCTGGACGAAATGCTCACCGAGGGCGAGAAGCTGGAGCTGGACCGGGAGAACTACGTGTCTCTCTGCGCCGAGCTGGAAGCGGGGAAGGAGCTGCTGTACCTGACGGACAACGCCGGTGAGATCGGCTTCGACCGGGTCCTGGCGGAGCAGATCCACAAAAAATATCCCCATGTGAACATCACCTTCTGCGTCCGGGGCGCGCCGGCTCTCAACGACGCCACCCGGGAGGACGCGGAGCTGGTGGGGATCCCCTTTCGGGTCATCGACAACGGCAACCGCATCGCCGGCACCCAGATCGACCTGCTGGGCCGGGAGGCGAAGGAAGCGCTGGACCGGGCCGATGTGATCCTCGCCAAGGGCCAGGGCAACATCGAGACCATGTATGGCTGCGGCTATAATGTGTACTATGCCTTCCTGGTGAAGTGCCCCCGGTTTATCCAGGTATTCGACAAGCCGAAATTTACTCCCATGCTGCTGAAAGAGCGAAAATAGGGCAAATTAAGGACGTACCATCAGGGTGCGTCCTTTTTTGCGCGCTCTTGGCGGCGCAGCCACATGCCTTCCCCCGGGGGGAAGGTGGCAGCCCGCAAGGGCTGACGGATGAGGAACGGCGATATCTGAACTACAGGAACGGGCCTGATACAAATGCGAAAACGTAAGATTCCTGCCCGCATTCCTCATCAGTCAAAAATCAGAGATTTTTGACAGCTTCCCCCCGGGGGAAGCCATGGCGCTCCCGCGCCAGTGCTGTAAGCTACAATTTTGGAATGTGTCGGAGGGCACATCCCGGGCTCCATCACAATTCCCTCGCAGAATGTTAATGAATAATTCATTTTCCCCCTCTTGACATTTTAGCACTCTCTGGTATAATGTGCTTAGCACTCAAGAATGATGAGTGCTAAAGAAATGGAGGAGCTTATGGAACTGACCGAGCGGAAAAAGAAGGTCCTGCGATCCGTCGTGGACCTGTATATCCGGACCGCGGAGCCTGTGGGTTCCAAGGCCATTACGGAGCTTCCGGACATGAAGTACTCCTCCGCCACCATCCGCAATGAAATGGCGGACCTGACCACCATGGGTTACCTGGAGCAGCCCCACACCAGCGCCGGACGGATCCCCTCCGCCGCGGGCTACCGGCTGTACGTCGACGAGCTGATGGCGGATTACCGCCTGAGCATCGACGAGACCAAGTCCATCAACTCGGCCATCGAGGAAAAGATGCAGAAGGTCGATAAGCTGGTGGAAAAGGTCGCGAAGATGGTCTCCCAGGCCACCGACCTGCCGGCGATCTCCGTCGCGTCCCGCTGCGGCGATGCCACGGTCAAGCGCTTTGAGCTGATCCTGGCGGGCAGCGGCAGCTTCATCCTTGTGGTGATGCTGAGCAATGACGAGGTGGTCAACAAGCTCATCAAGCTTCCGCTGAATGTGGCGGAAGAGGACCTGAAGCTTCTTTCCGCGGTGCTGAACGCCACCATGACCGAGCTTCCCCTGGAGGAATTCACCGAGGGCCTGATGGACCGGGTGATGCGCTCCGCGGGCAAGGCCGCGAGCCTGGTTCCCGTGATCGTGGAGTTCACCGCCGATACCCTCCGGAAGCAGGGCAGCGCCAATATGGCCGTGGCCGGCCAGATGCGGCTCCTCTCCCACCCGGAGTACCGGAACATCGACAAGGCCCAGAAGGTCATCAGCGGGCTGGACGAGGAAGGCCTCTCAGGGCTTCCCGCCGTCATGCAGAACGAGATGGGCACCAAGGTCATCGTCGGTCCCGAGAATGTGTCCGAGGAGCTGAAGGATACGTCGGTGGTCATGACAAAGTTTGATATCGGTGACGGCATGCAGGGCATGATCGGCGTGGTGGGTCCCACCCGAATGGACTACGCCAAGGTCACCGCGAGATTGAGTTATTTCGCTGAGAGCCTGTCGAAGATGTTCGCCAAGCCCGAGGCACCCCAGCTTCCGGAGCCGGTTGCTGAAGAAGAATGAAAGATGCTGTCATTCCGAGCCAGTGCGCACACTGGCGTGGGAATCTCCCGAATCGAAGGAGATTGCCACGTCGGGCTTCGCCCTCCTCGCAATGACACGGTAATGGAGGCATAAAAGTGGCAAAAAAGGAAAAAGAAATCAAGGAAACTCCTGTGGAGGAGGTAACCGAGGAGACTCCCGAGGTCCAGGAAGAGGTTCCCGCGACCGAAGAAGCGCCCGAGGTGAATCCCTGGGAGGAGAAATATAACGCCGAGCGGGACGCGCACCTGCGGGTCGCCGCGGAGTTTGACAACTTCCGCAAGCGGACCATCAAGGAAAAGGAAGCGTCCTACGGCAACGGTAAGGCTGACGCCGTGGCGAAGATGCTCCCCATCTACGACAATCTGGAGCGGGCGCTGAATCAGCCCACCGAGGATGCCGCCTACAAGAAGGGCGTGGAGATGACCATGACGGAGCTCGTCAAGATCTTCACCGGCCTGGGCGTGGAAATTTTCGGCGAGAAGGGCGACACCTTCGACCCCAACCTGCACAACGCGGTGATGCACACCGAAGATGAGACCCTGGGCGAGAACACCATTTCCCAGGTGTTCCAGAAGGGCTTCAAGATCGGCGATAAGGTCGTCCGGTTCGCCATGGTGCAGGTGGCGAATTAAAATGAAAAATGAATATTGAATAATGAATAATTAAGGTGTGCCTGCGGCACAAATTAAAATAATCCGCGAAGCGGATACCACAATTATTCACTATTCATCATTCATTATTCATTACGTCCGAAAGCGGGCATAACTTTGTAAACAATTTAGCTTTTATATATTAGGAGGATTTTATTATGGGTAAGATCATTGGTATTGACTTAGGTACTACGAATTCCTGCGTCGCTGTTCTGGAAGGCGGCGAACCTGTTGTGATCGCAAACGCCGAGGGCGCGAGAACCACTCCCTCTGTGGTTGCCTTCTCCAAGACCGGCGAGCGTATGGTGGGCCAGGTGGCAAAGCGTCAGGCCGTTACCAACGCGGACCGCACCGTCGCTTCCATCAAGCGCCACATGGGCGACAACTACCACGTTTCTATCGACGGCAAGAACTACACCCCCCAGGAGATCAGCGCCATGGTGCTGCAGAAGCTGAAGGCTGACGCCGAGGCTTACCTGGGCCAGCCCATCACCGAGGCCGTCATCACCGTCCCCGCTTACTTCTCCGACGCCCAGCGTCAGGCCACCAAGGACGCCGGCAAGATCGCCGGCCTGGAGGTCAAGCGTATCATCAACGAGCCCACTGCCGCTGCCCTGGCCTACGGCCTGGACAAGGAGCAGGAGCAGAAGATCATGGTCTATGACCTGGGCGGCGGTACCTTCGACGTGTCCATCCTGGACATCGGCGACGGCATCATCGAGGTCCTGGCCACCGCCGGCGACACCCGTCTGGGCGGCGATGACTTTGACCAGCGGATCATGGACTACCTGGTCGCTGAGTTCAAGAAGGCCGAGGGCATCGACCTGAGCGCCGACCGCGTTGCCATGCAGCGTCTGAAGGAAGCTGCCGAGAAGGCCAAGATCGAGCTGTCCGGCATGACCTCCACCGCTGTCAACCTGCCCTATATCACCGCTGATGCCACCGGTCCCAAGCACCTGGACGTGACCCTGACCCGGGCAAAGTTCAACGAGCTGACCGCCGATCTGGTGGAGCGCACCATGAAGCCTGTCCGCCAGGCCATGAACGACGCCGGCCTGAAGGCATCCGACCTGCACAAGGTCCTGCTGGTTGGCGGTTCCACCCGTATCCCCGCTGTCCAGGAGGCTGTTAAGGGCATCACCGGCTCCGACGGCTTCAAGGGCATCAACCCCGACGAGTGTGTCGCTGTGGGCGCTGCCATCCAGGGCGGCGTGCTGACCGGCGACGTCAAGGACGTGGTCCTGCTGGACGTCACCCCCCTGTCCCTGGGCATCGAGACCATGGGCGGCGTGTTCACCCGTCTGATCGACCGCAACACCACTATCCCCACCCGCAAGAGCCAGATCTTCTCCACCGCCGCGGACTCCCAGACCTCCGTTGAGGTCCATGTCCTGCAGGGCGAGCGTGAGATGGCCGCTTACAACAAGACTCTGGGCCGCTTCCAGCTGTCCGGCATCGCTCCCGCGCCCCGTGGTGTTCCCCAGATCGAAGTCACCTTCGACATCGACGCCAACGGCATTGTGAAGGTCTCCGCCAAGGACCTGGGCACCGGCAAGGAGCAGGATATCACCATCACCGCCTCCACCAACCTGTCCCAGGA
>JAFUMG010000045.1 GCA_017473225.1 Oscillospiraceae bacterium
CGAATTCGCCGAAATGTTGGTGGTTATTCCAGCCTTCTGCTGCACAATCCCCCAGTCTCGGCTATCGCCGAGCCAGCCCCCTTTACACAAGGGGGCCTTTGGGTGCGGCAGACAACTGACAGATAAACTACAATTTAAATCTCTCCCCATACAAAAACCCGCCGGAAAGGGATGCTTTCCGGCGGGATCTTTATTATAAATCACACGTTGAACAGGAAATTGACGATGTCGCCGTCCTTCATGACGTACTCCTTGCCCTCGCTGCGGACCAGGCCCTTGGCCTTGGCGTTGGCCATGGTGCCGCATTCCTTCATGTCCTCGAAGGCAATGACCTCGGCCCGGATGAAGCCGCGCTCGAAGTCGGTGTGTATCTTACCGGCGGCCTGGGGTGCCTTGGTGCCCCGCTTGATGGTCCAGGCGCGGCACTCGTCGGAGCCGGCGGTCAGGAAGGAGATCAGGCCCAGCAGCGCGTAGCTGGACTTGATCAGCTTGTCCAGGCCGGACTCGTTGACACCCAGCTCCTCCATGAACATGGCCTTCTCGTCGGGATCGTCCAGCTCGGCGATGTCGGCCTCCAGCTTGGCGCAAATGGGGATCAGCTGGCTGCCCTCCTCATCGGCCAGCGCCTTCACAGCCATATAGTGGCGGTTGTTCTCGGGCTCGTTGATCTCGTCCTCCGCCAGGTTGGCAACATAGATGGTCTTCTTCAGGGTCAGCAGGTCAGAGGTGGAGATCAGAGCCAGATCCTCAGCGTCGTCGGTGAAGGTCCGGGCCAGCTTGCCCTCGTTCAGGTGCTGCAGCAGCTCGGTGAACAGCTCCACCTCCCGGGCGAACTTCTTGTCGCCGCCCTTCATGGCCTTCTGGGCCTTGTCGATGCGGCGCTCCACCATTTCGATGTCAGCCATGACCAGCTCCAGATTGATGATGTCAATATCCCGGATGGGATCGGTGCTGCCTTCTACATGGGTGACGTTGGAGTCCTCGAAGCAGCGGACCACATGGACGATGGCGTCGGTGGTGCGGATATTGCTCAGGAACTTATTGCCCAGGCCTTCGCCCTTGGAGGCGCCCTTGACCAGGCCGGCGATATCAACGAACTCGATGACGGCGGGGGTGGTCTTCTTGGGCGCGTAGAAATCGCTCAGCCACTGCAGCCGCTCATCGGGCACGGAGACCACGCCCACATTGGGGTCGATGGTGCAGAAGGCGTAGTTGTCGGCGGGGACGCCGGCGTTGGTGATGGCATTGAACAGAGTGGACTTGCCCACATTGGGCAGGCCAACGATACCTAATTTCATATATTCAAATCTCCTTTGTTAGATTCATGCACAATTTGACATCTTATTCTAGCACAGAAAAAAAGAAGATTCAATATCTTTCGGGATTTTTTCCTTCTCCCCGCGGAACGGAAGCTTTCAATATATCGTACTAATGCTTGAAATTCCGGCGGATTGGTAGTAGAATGAAAGAGATAAGTTCGAAACATTCATTCTAACACATAAATGAGGAGGATCCCATATGATCAATTGGAAAAACATGGATACCCTGGCTTCTTATCAGGAGCTGCAGGCTTCCGAGCGTGTCGACCTGGCTGCCGTGATAGCCGGTGAGAACGGCGCGGAGCGGGTCAGAAACTACTCCGTTCCCATGGGCGAGGGCCTGGCCTTCAATTATGGTGCCCGTCCTGTGGACGACAAGATCCTGGCCACCCTGTCCAAGTTCGCCGAGGAGGCACAGCTGACCGAGAAGTTCGCCGCCCTCTACAACGGCGAGGTCATCAACACCGGCGAGAAGCGCCGGGTCCTGCACCACATGTGCCGCGGCCAGCTGGGCGAGGCTGTCATCGCTGACGGCGTGGACAAGCGGGATTTCTACGTCGGCGAGCAGAAGAAGATCGCTGAATTCGCAAACAAGGTCCATTCCGGCGAGATCACCAACGCCAACGGCGAGAAGTTCACCACCGTCTGCCAGATCGGCATCGGCGGCTCCGACCTGGGCCCCCGGGCCATGTACCTGGCTCTGGAGAACTGGGCTAAGGTCAACAACACTCTGAAGATGAAGGCCGCTTTCATCTCCAATGTCGACCCCGACGACGCTGCCGGCGTCCTGTGCACCTTGGATCTGCCTCATTCCCTGTTCGTTCTGGTTTCCAAGTCCGGCACCACCCTGGAGACTCTGACCAACGAGTCCTTCGTCAAGGACGCCCTCACCAAGGCCGGTCTGAACCCCTCCAACCACATGGTGGCCGTCACCTCTGAGACCTCTCCCCTGGCAAAATCTGCCGACTATCTGGCAGCCTTCTTCATGGATGACTACATCGGCGGCCGTTACTCCTCCACCTCCGGCGTGGGCGGCTGCGTCCTGAGCCTGGCCTTCGGTCCCGAAGTCTTCGCCCAGTTCCTGGACGGCGCGGCAGAAGCTGACAAGCTGGCCAAGAACGAGGATCTGCTGCAGAATCCCGCCATGCTGGACGCTCTGATCGGCGTTTACGAGCGCAATGTGCTGGGCATGCAGAACACTGCCGTCCTGCCCTACTCCCAGGCCCTGTCCCGCTTCCCCGCTCACCTGCAGCAGCTGGACATGGAATCCAACGGCAAGTCCGTCAACCGCTTCGGCGAGCCCGTCAGCTACGCCACCGGCCCCGTCATCTTCGGCGAGCCCGGCACCAACGGTCAGCACTCCTTCTATCAGCTGCTGCACCAGGGCACCGATATCATCCCCCTGCAGTTCGTGGGCTTCAAGAACAGCCAGATGGGCTCCGACGTCCTGATCCAGGGCTCCACCAGCCAGCAGAAGCTCTGCGCCAATGTGGCCGCCCAGATCGTGGCCTTCGCCTGCGGCAAGGATGACGAGAACGCCAACAAGAAGTTCGAAGGCGGCCGTCCCTCCTCCATCATCATCGGCGAGAAGCTGACTCCCGCCGCTCTGGGCGCGCTGCTGGCCCACTTCGAGAACAAGGTCATGTACCAGGGCTTCGCATGGAACCTGAACAGCTTCGACCAGGAAGGCGTCCAGCTGGGCAAGGTCCTGGCCAAGAAGGTCCTGGCCCACGAGACCGACGGCGCTCTGAAGGTCTACAGCGATCTGCTGAACATCTGACGCGTCCAGCATCTCCGCCAAATACCGATATAAAAAGACAGTCTGAGAACTTTCTCAGACTGTCTTCTTTCATTTCTCGATCCTTGGCAGCTCCGCGACCATTTTTTCCAGCCGGGTGGGATAGACCCGGGCAAGACCGCCTTCGCTGGTCTCCTTGTACAGGTGGCTCAGGTTCAGGCCTGTATCCTTCATGGCGCGGCAGACCATGTCATAGCTGATGTTCCGGCTGTCGTAGAGGAAGTAGCTCAGATTGCAGGCGTTCATGGCCCGCAGGGCGGCCACGGCATTGCGCTCGATGCAGGGGATCTGGACAAGGCCGCAGATGGGATCGCAGGTCAGGCCCAGATGGTGCTCCATGGCGATCTCGGCGGCATACTCCACCTGCTCCAGATTCAGGCCATACAGCTCCGCCAGAGCGGCGGCGGCCATGGCGCAGGCGGTGCCGATCTCTGCCTGGCAGCCGCACTCCGCGCCGGAAATGGAAGCGTTGCGCTTGGTGATATTGCCGATGATGCCGGCAGTGGCCAGGCCCCGGACGATCTGTTCGTCCGTCAGGTTCCGGGTCTCCTGGATGTAGCGCAGGACCGCGGGAAGCACGCCGCAGGCGCCGCAGGTGGGAGCGGTGACCACGGTGCCGTTGTCCGCGTTCTGCTCCGAGACCGCGAAGGCATAGGCGCTGAGGATCCGGCACTCCCGGAACTGGGGCGTCTCGGTGGGGACCACCTGCTCATAGAGCTTTTTGGCCCGCTTCCGGACATTCAGACCGCCGGGCAGGATGCCCTCGGCCTTCACGCCTGCGTCGATGGCGTTCTTCATGGTCTGCCAGACCTCCAGCAGGAAGTCCCAGATCTCCGCGCCCTCGTACTTTTCCACATAGTCGCTGAGCCGGGGCAGATAGTTCCATTTGCAGTAGCTCATGACGTCAGCCAGGGTATTTTCCTCGTAGACCTCGGGGCTCTCCGCCGCGCCGGGCTGGCCGGGGATGCGGATGTCTCCGCCGCCGATGGACTCCACCCGGAGCCTGCCCAGCTCCGCGCCGCCGCTCAGGGCGATCAGGTCCATGGTGTTGGGATGGGCGTGGGGAAGGACCTCCTTGGAGAAAAGGATCTCCGTGGGGATGGGTGCCAGGACCTCCTTCACCACCCGGTCCGTACCGTGGCCCACGCCGGTCTTGCTCAGGGAGCCGTAGAGAATGACCTGATAACGGTCCGCGTTGGGATACTTCTCTTTGAACAGCCGGGAAGCCCGCTCGGGACCCATGGTATGGGAGGAGGAGGGACCTTTGCCGATTTTATAGATATCGCGGATGGATTTCATGAAAGCACCGCCCTTTGTGTAGTGTTTTTTAGCATTATACTAAATTCGGGCGGGAATTACAATGTTTTTCGGAAATAATTGTCGGGGAGGGGGAAATTGTAGTTTGGCGTTCCCTTACACAACGCGGCTGTCATCCCGAGCGGAATGAAATGGAGTCGAGGGATCTACGCATTTCGTTGCGATTTGCAGTAAAATCGGTGCCAAGATCCCTCGACTCGCTGACGCTCGCTCGGGATGACAGCATTGTTGGTAATTTGCAGACTGTACAATAAACTGCAATCTTCCTTATATGAAATTCAGAAAAACTTTGCACCCCTATGGTGCAAAAGCTTGACAGATGTGGTAGAATATAGATTACGAAATAATTTGATTTTTCCGAGAGGATGAAAAGATATGGCTAAAGATAAGAAGGTTGAACAGATCACCGATATGGAGGTCGATTTTGCCCAGTGGTTCACGGATGTGTGCAAAAAGGCGCAGCTGATCGACTATTCCTCCATCAAGGGCGTATTCGTCTACCGTCCCTATGGCTACGCCATCTGGGAAAACATGCAGCACATTCTGGACGCGGAGTTCAAGAAAGTGGGCGTTGAGAACGTCTATATGCCCATGCTGATCCCCGAGAGCCTGCTGCAGAAGGAGAAGGACCATGTGGAGGGCTTCGCCCCCGAGTGCGCCTGGGTCACCCATGGCGGCAGTGAAAAGCTGGAGGAGCGCTACGCCATCCGCCCCACCTCCGAGACATTGTTCTGCGAGCATTGGGCCAATGTGGTCCAGTCCCATCGCGACCTGCCCATGAAGTACAACCAGTGGTGCAGCGTCATCCGCTGGGAGAAGACCTCCCGCCCCTTCCTGCGCCACCGGGAGTTCCTGTGGCAGGAGGGCCACACCATCCACGCCACCGCTGAGGAAGCAAGATCCTTCACCGAGACCATGCTGAACGTCTACGCCGACTTCTGCGAGAACGTGCTGGCCATGCCCGTCACCCGGGGCCAGAAGACCGAGAAGGAGAAGTTCAACGGCGCCGAGGCCACCTACACCATCGAGTGCATGATGCACGACCGGAAGGCCCTCCAGGCCGGTACCTCCCACTACTTCGGCGACGGCTTCGCCAAGGCCTTCGGCATTGAGTTTACCGACAAGAACAACCAGAAGGTTGCTCCCTTCGAGACCTCCTGGGGCGTTTCCACCCGTCTGATCGGCGGCATCATCATGACCCACGGCGACAACAACGGTCTGGTACTGCCTCCCAAGATCGCCCCCACTCAGGTGGTGGTCCTGCCCGTGGCCCAGCATAAGCCCGGCGTCCTGGACGCCGCCAACGGGCTGAAGGATCGGCTGATTGCCGCCGGCTTCCGGGCGAAGATCGATGATTCCGACAATTCCATGGGCTGGAAGTGCGCCGAGTACGAGATGAAGGGCGTGCCCCTGCGTGTCGAATGCGGCCCCCGGGATCTGGAGAAGGGAGAGTGCGTGCTGGTCCGCCGGACCGACCGTGAGAAGATCGTGGTCAAGCTGGAGGATCTGGAAAAGGCCGTTGCCGAGCAGCTGGAAGCCGTCCACAACGGCATGTACCAGCGGGCCAAGAAGAATCTGGATGAGCACATCTACGAGGCCCACTCCCTGGAGGAGGCCAATGCCCTGCAGAAGGAGCACGGCGGCTATATCAAGACCATGTGGTGCGGCGAGCTGGAGTGTGAGCTGGCCATGAAGGAAAAGGCCGGCATGTCCTCCCGCTGCATCCCCTTCGCCCAGGAGCATCTGGGTGACACCTGCGCCTGCTGCGGCAAGCCCGCAAGCAAGATGATCTACTGGGGCATTGCATACTAATAGAAAGTCGTATTTAAGATAATTCTGAAAACGACGCAGTCAACTAAATCCTGTCATCGCGAACCAGTCCGCAGACTGGTGTGGCGATCTCCCAAGGTTTCCGAAATATTCAGGGGATTGCCACTCCAGTGTGAGCACTGGCTCGCAATGACAGGATGGGTTGGCTGCGTCGTTTATTTTTCTGGGAGGGAAATATGGAACGCGTTATCATTATCGGCTGCGGCGGGGCGGGAAAATCCACCCTAGCCCGGCAGCTGGGAGAAAAGACGGGACTGCCCGTGGTCCATCTGGACAAGCTGTTCTGGCGTCCCGGCTGGGTCAGCGTGCCCCCGGAGGAATTTGACCAAGCCGTCCGGGAGGAGCTGGCGAAGGAGAAGTGGATCATGGACGGCAATTTCAACCGCACCCTCCCGGAGCGCGTCCGTTACTGCGACACCATCATCTATCTGGATTTCAGCCGTTTCGCCTGCCTGATGGGCGTCTTCAAACGGATCCTGACGACCCACGGAAAAGTCCGCCCGGATATGGGCGAAGGCTGCCCGGAGCGGTTCGACCGGGAATTCCTGCAATGGGTCTGGAATTTCAACAAAAACAAGCGGGAAGATAATTACCGCCTGCTGAACGACGCGGAGGGCGTGGAGACCATCGTCCTGAAAAACCGCCGGGCAGTGAAGAAGTTTTTGGAGCAACTCTGACGCTGGCTCTAAGCAACCAATCGTCCGTATGCTTAAGTGCATACGGACGATTTTTCAACATCCTCATTACTTCGGTTTACCAATTCCGCTGGAGAAAACCAATCATAAATAAATGCAGCGGGTAATACAAATAAAACGACCATTTCATGATTTTATTGATTTGGGGATTTCTCCCTCTTTGCCCGTTGTACAACGCCAATATGGGTATCGCAAAAACAACGGCCATTTGAATCAGACCATAGACCTCGTCAATTGCGGCGGCGTATACCACCGCATAAATCGCGACATAGAAGACCATCCAAAGCATTTGCTTTTTAAAATTCCCTCTGTTTGTGCCAAATGCCAAAATGCAAAGGCTTGCGATACAGCTCCAATCACTCGCGAAACTTAGCAGGCAGATCAGAATTATGAGAACCACTTTGACTTTTTGACCGATCCTCCCGCTATCCACAACACGCAGCATCACCAAGCCCCAGGCCAGAGACCACATCACACTGGTCTGGTCCAAAACATCCCCATAGTAAAACGGAATGAAAGATTTCCAATCCACAAAATTTGCGGATGCAAACACATACGCAAAGTGGGATATGAATGCAAACAGGAATAAGCGGCCTGTATATTTGTTGACATCCTTTGTGTAATGGTAGCCCTCCGCTACGAAGTAACACATAATCGGGCAGGTAAGCCGGCCTATGATATGCAGCACGATCGGAAGAAACTCCCTTGGGTATCCCGGAAAGAGCATCCACGCCAAATGGTCAATTGTCATCGCAATGATCGCGATGACTTTTATGCTGTTTGAATGAAGTGCTTTTTTCATTTTCACACTGTTTCCCTCAAGTATTTATTTCAGCAATTATATCAGAAAAAATCAGAAAATTCTACCAACCGCGCTAAAAACGCCCGAACGTTTTCGTTCGGGCGTTCTCAGCATCCATCCTGAATGTTTCCGTAACGGAAACCGTTGCCGCAGCGCCGCGCGGGACGGTGCTGCCGCTTTATTCCCGCTCCTCCAGGAGCCGCAGCCGTTGGTTCATTTTCCGCACTCTGGCCTTCAGGGCGCTGTACTGGATGATCCAGTTGAGCCCATAAAGCACGCCGAACAGCAGCAGATACTGCCCCAATCCGTCCAGGCTCCGGGGCATGAACCCCATGGCGCAGGCGATCAGCAGCGACGGTACCACGCAGACCAGATAATGGACCGCCGTCTGCTTCAGCAGGCTCCAGTCCGTCTCCCGCCAGATCAGCGCGGCGTTGGACCAGAGCAGGCCGATGAGCACCGCGCCGGCGCATTCCGCCGTCACCGCGTTCCGCTCGCTTCCGTATAGGACCATCAGCTGCCCGCTGACGAACCGAAGCTGCCCGTCCCCCCTGAGCCAGAATGCCCAGAGGATGAAGCCCGCCCACAGGGCCAGTCCCAGCAGGATACCGAACAGGCTGTGCTTTAAAATTTTCTTTTTCATATGAACCTCCTTATAGTCCCAGTACTTTTTTGATCTTACCCATATACCGCCGGGAAACGTAGGTCACCGCACCATTGGTCAGCGATACCCGGATGGTGCCGCTGAGACTCAGGTCAAAGCCCTTCACCCGCTTCAGATTGATGATCTCCGAATTGGAGATCCGGACGAACCGGCTTTTTTCCAGCCGCTCCTCCAGCTCATACAGCCGCAGGCGGGACCGCCAGGTGCCAGACCGGGTCTCGCAGTATACCCGCCCCTCCCCGGCGTAGACCCGGTAGATCTCCTCCTGGTCCAGCAGGCAGACGGTGTCCTCCGAAAAGCCCGCGATCACCTGGGGGCATTCCCCGGAGATCCGCTTCATCAGCTCGCTGACCGACTCGTCCATCCGCGGCGTCACGATGATGACCTTCGTTTCCTTTTCGCGTGGCTCGATCTTTACTTCGATCTGCATTCCGTGTCCTCCTTTCGACAGGCACATCATACAAAATGTGCCTGCCCGCCGCAAGCGGTTTTCCATAAGTGGTCATTTTCCGGGCACAGCCGGTAAAAAACAAGGGCGGAGACATCCCTCCGCCCTGAATCCATATTATTTACACGCTTCCAGGAACGCTTCAAAAATCTTGGCGGAAGCGTCCTCGATATCCCAGATCTTCTCCGGGTGCCACTGAACGCCCCAGCAGAATTCCGCCCGAGGATCCCAGATGGCCTCCACCAGACCGTCCTCGCTGCGGCCCATGATCCCGAAGCCCGGCGCGACATCCTTAATGGCCTGGTGATGGTGGCTGTTGACGCCGATGACGGTTCGCCCAGCCAGCTCATACAGCGGCGAACCCGGCTCCAGAATACAGCTGTGGCCGCAGCGGTGCCAGGGCTCCTCCATGCGGTGGCGCACATCCGTTTCCAGCTGGGTGGGAATATCCTGATACAACGTGCCACCAAAATGCACATTCATCATCTGGATGCCCCGGCAGATGCCCAGGACCGGCAGCTTCCGGGCCATGGCCAGCTCCAGCAGGACCGTCTCGCTGCTGTCCCGCTCCGGCGCGATCTCCACAGAATCATTCCAGACCGTCTCGCCGAAAAGAGCAGGGTCAATGTCATTGCCGCCGGTGAGCAGGATGCCGTCGCACAGGTCCACCAGTGCCGCCGCTTCCGCCAGGTCCCCCTTCACCGGGAGGATCAGCGGGACGCCGCCAAAATGCCGCACCGCGTCCAGATAGCTCTGCGGAAGGAATATCCGTTCATTCTTTTCATCTTTTTCATAGGAACTTGCAAGTCCTATGATCGGCTTTCCGTTTTTCATCATTTTCGCTCCATTTCTCACTGAATCAGCAGCAGCGCCGTCAGATGCGCCGGGTAAAAGAGGTAGAAGATCCACTGGACCGCCCGGCTGGCTGTTGCCTTCCTGCCGGAATAGCAAAAAATAGGGATCAGCGCCGCCACCGCGAACATCTCGACCGGGAGCCGGAAAGCCCCGATTCGGACCGTCATACCGCCCATGAGCCAGCACAGCGCCGTCAACCCCGCCGCCTGAATCAGCCGGCTGTGGGGCACCTCTCTGGTGAAGGCGAACAGTGCGATCATGACCACGCCGGCGCCGCCGTAGTCCGAGCCCAGAAGCTCGGCCAGAAGCACAAAGGGTATCGCCAGCAGGACCTTCAGCCCCGCCCTGTCCGTCCCCTTCGCCGCCCACAGATACAAAAATCCGATCAGCAGCGTCACCATCACGCTGGAATGGGCCGGCGTAATTTCGCCGAAGAACAGCAGATCAAAGGGAAGCTCCGACAGCAGTGCGCCCACCAACAGCCGCAGGGCATATTTCTTTGGATTTTTCGTATGGCAAACACCTTCCGCCAGCAGGAAGCAATAGATCGGAAACGCCAGCCGTCCCACGATCCGCAGCCCCACCCCGGAGCAGAACACCGCCCCGATATGATCCAGCAGCATGGTCACGCAGGCAATGATCTTCAGCCCTTCCTGGGACAATCCCTTCTTCCCCATAACCGCGCCTCCTTTTGGGATATGATAGCACAATTCACTCAAGCGCACAATATGGCATTTTTATGATTGCATTTTCTGATTTCTTCGTGTATAATACAGCTTGTTATCCGGGTGTGGCCCAGTTGGTAGGGCGCTTGATTTGGGAGCTGGAATCCCAAATTCGGAGCCAGCCCGAAATTATCGGAAACAGCCCCCTTTTGTCGGCAAATTCCCCGATTAACTCCTCTTGAAAGTTCGCACCATTTGTGGTAGAATTTCCTTGACCACATATTTGACCACAACTGAAAATTTATCTGGGTGTAGCGAAGTTTGGTATCGCGCCTGGTTTGGGACCAGGAGACCGCAGGTTCAAATCCTGTCACCCGGACCACAAAAGTCCGAAACCGTTAATACAATCGGTTTCGGACTTTTATTTTTTTCATAACTGAAAAGCCTTGTAAATCAAAGAGTTCTGGCAACAGGGGGTTCAAATTGAGCCTCTTGCTGCCAGAACTTTTTTTGCTTTTCAGGGGAAATCATATATTTTTATGATTTTCAAATGAACCCCCTACCAAGGAATAATTTGATAGTGCCAGAAAAATTTGAAAGTATGGGGGAATAATTTGAAAATTCAAATAGGGCGGCACAATCAGATCATACTGTCAAAAACCTTCTGGGCTTCCTGCATTTCCTTAGCCGAGAAAGCACACAGCTTTACATCCACATCGTAGTTCGGATAGTCTGCTACGAATTTCTTATATGCTCGGCAGCATTGCTTCGTAGACTCGGCAACTGGGTTATCCAAGGAGCCTCCGAAAATATCTTCTCTGCATTCTCCGGCGAAGTGGTGTGGCATACAAACTCCGTGACACACCCCTTATGGTATGGGCAGGCAGTACATTCCGTCTGTAAAGAAGGGCGCGAAACGCTCCGATAATACGCTTTGTTTCGCAATGCTTTATCGACAGCGGCAAGGAGTTCCGGATTCTCGCACTCGATCCTGCATTTGCGGCCATGGGCTTCTTCATATTCCATAAACTCGATGATATTCCGCAGTTCCCAGTCGGATGCCTTGGGATAATGCGGCAGGTTTTTATACAGCACACCATCCCATACTTCCGTGCAATCAAACTTCCCAAGTTTTATCAGCATGGCATCACTTCCTTACAATCCTCCTGTGTTACCAAACGCAGAAGGAATCTTTTGTTATGAACTTCCGGGCAGGTTTTGCAGATATTCATGCTGCTGCCTCCTTATCATTACCTGTTCGCAGTTGTCAATTGCTATATTGTGAATCCTTTCAAACAGGAGCGTCCTGTTTCCATACCGCTACCCATCAAGCCAGCAAAAACGGGCAGCCTTCACAAGCCGCCCAACATATTTAGTATAGCACGGGCAATGCCCTTTTGTCCATGCTCACTTTCTCCAACATTTTGCGTCATTTCTTATGGAACATCCCATCTTGCAAAATTCGCATCCGCAGGGTATCATAAAGATACAAAAAAGGAGTGAGTCCAATGTACTGAGTAAACTCCCCTCAAAACTACAGAAAGAGAGGTTAACCACATGGATGAACCCATCTGCTTTGTGAAATAACCCTCGACTTATTACAGTGATTAGGTAACAAGTCGAGGGTTATTTCTTTGTCTGTCACGCTCCGAAAGGGGCGATTTTTTATTTGGGGCAGACTGTCAAAAACGGCAGGATTTTAAATTGTAGTTTAAAGTGCTGTTCACAAACCCGCTTGGCTCTCCCTCTGGGAGAGCTGGCACGCCGAAGGCGTGACTCTGCGCCCGCAGGCGCGTTTCGGAGCGCAACCGCCCGAAGGGCGGCTCTTAGCGCGGAGATGAGAGGGCCCTCTCCGCCCCTTCGGGGCACCTCTC
>JAFUMG010000046.1 GCA_017473225.1 Oscillospiraceae bacterium
AGATACATTCACTTCTACAACCATGAGCGCATCCAGAATAAAACTGGAGTGGCGCCGCTGACGCTGCGCCACTCCGCTTAAAACTCAATATTTCCTACATAGGGGCTTTTTTATGCTGTCCGCACAAACTGGAGCACAACATTTCGCCGGGGGCCTTGCTTGCGTTTTTGGAGGAAGCTTAGCGCTGGATACGGCCGGAACCGTCGCCGCCTGCCAGCTTCTCGACCTCGGGAACGGTGACCATGTTGTAGTCGCCCTCGATGGAGTGCTTCAGAGCGGAAGCAGCAACCGCGAATTCCACAGCTGCCTGGGTGTCCTTGCCGGTCAGCAGGGAGTAGATCAGGCCGCCGCCGAAGGAGTCGCCGCCGCCGACGCGGTCGATGATGTGCAGGTTGTACTTCTTGGAGAAGCAGTACTCGTCCTTGGCGACATTGTACAGCATGGCGGACCAGCCGTTGTCGAAGGCGGAGTGGCTCTCACGCAGGGTGATGGCGACCATCTCGAAGCCGAACTTGTCAGCCAGCTGCTTGGCGACGGACTTGTAGCCCTCGTGGTTCAGGGAGCCGCCGTAGATGTCGGTAGCCTCGGCCTCGATGCCGAAGACGTCCTTGGCGTCCTCTTCGTTGGAGATGCAGACGTCCACATACTGGCACAGGTCGGTCATAGCGGCACGGGCCTGGTCACGGGTCCACAGCTTGCCGCGGTAGTTCAGGTCGCAGGAGATCTTGCAGCCGTGGGCCTTGGCGGCCTTGCAGGCTTCCCGGCAGATCTCGACCACATTCTCGCCCAGGGCGGGGGTGATGCCGGTGAAGTGGAACCACTCGGCGCCCTCGAAGATGGCGTCCCAGTCGAAGTCAGCGGTGGTAGCCTGCTGGATAGCGGAGTGGGCACGGTCGTAGATGCAGACGGAGCCGCGCTGGGAAGCGCCCTTTTCGTTGAAGTAGATGCCCACACGGTCACCGCCACGGGTGATCATGGAGGTGTCGACGCCGTAGCGGCGCAGGGAGTTGACAGCGGCCTGGCCGATGGCGTGCTTGGGCAGCTTGGAGACGAAAGCGGCGTCGATGCCGTAGTTCGCCAGGGAGACAGCGACGTTTGCTTCGCCGCCGCCGAAGGTGAATTCAACGTGGTCGCACTGAACAAAGCGCTCGTAGTTGTAGGGCTGCAGACGCAGCATCAGTTCGCCGAAGGTAATAACTTTTGCCATTGTGAGGATCCTTCCTTTTCTATATGTATTTTAACGGATTACTTGGACGCGACGGCCAGATCGTGTGCTTCCTTGCACAGGGCGGTGATCTTCTCCCAGTTGCCGGCCTTGATGTCAGCCTTGGGGCAGACCCAGCTGCCGCCGACGGCGTGGATGAAGGGGGCGGAGACGTACTCGCTCAGGTTCTGGGCGTTGACGCCGCCGGTGGGCATAAACTTGACGCCCACGAAGGGAGCGGACAGGTTCTTCATGGCGTTCAAGCCGCCGTAGACATTGGCGGGGAAGAACTTGACGACCTTCAGGCCCATGTTGACGGCAGCGGTGATCTCGGTGGGGGTGACGCAGCCGGGGGTGACGGCGATGCCGTTCTCAATGCACCAGCCCACGACAGTGGCGTCGAAGCCGGGGGAGACGATGAACTTGGCGCCCATCTCCACAGCCAGCTTGCACTGGTCCAGGTTCAGGATGGTGCCCGCGCCGACCAGCATGTCGGGGCAGTTTTCGGCAACGGCCTTGATGCACTCGGGAGCGGCGGCGGTACGGAAAGTGATCTCCATCACGTCGATGCCGCCGGCGACCATGGCGTTGGCGGTGGGGACAGCGTCCTTGACCTCGTCCAGAACGACGACGGGCACGACACCGGCATTGGCTAATCTGTTCAGAACATCCATTTGATTGAAACCTCCAATAATATAATACGTCCGAATGGGCGTGTGTGCATGTAGCTATGCTTCCTCTTCACGGCTGGCGCGCAGCCGGGTGGAATCCCGGATCAGAAGCTCCGAGGGGAGCAGGATATCCCGCTTTTCCCTGTCGGGCTCCCGGATCATGTTCAGCAGCGTTTCCGCTGCCAGAGCGCCGATCTCCGCGGGGTGCACCGTAAAGGATGTGATGCCGGGATAATTCAGGGGCGACATGGAATACTGCTGATCCCAGCCCCAGTCGTCGGGGCCGCAGAGGCCGATATCCCGAGGCATGGTCAGCCCCATGGCCCGGATAGCCCCCAGCAGGTGCATGGTGGTGGCGGAATTCACCGCGATGATGGCGGGGACGCCGCCGGGGCAGGAGGCCAGGAGCTTTTCAACGCAGCGGATGGTGCCGCTCTGGTCCGTCAGGTCCAGAACGAAAGTCAGCTCCTCGCTGTCGTCGCCGGGATAGTGCTCCGCCAGAGCCCGGGCAAAGGCGTCACGGCGGATGAAGCGGGTGGAATTGCCGCGGTACTCCTGGGTGAAGAAGCCGATCTTCCCAAAGCCCTCTTCCTTCAAATGGGCAACCAGCCGTGTGATGGGGCTGCGGTGTACGCTGCCCACAAAGGCAAAGCGGTAATCGCTGATGTAGCGGTCGCAGAGGACCACGGGGACGCCCTCGCAGGCGATCCGGATCAGATCCGGATTGACGTAGCTGCTGGTGTTGACGATCAGGCCGTCCACCTTGCGGCTCATCAGGGTCTGGATCAGCCGGGCTTCCAGAGCCGGGTCCTCCTTGCTGTCCACGATCAGGGGGATAAAGCCGGCCTCCAGCAGGGGCTGTCCCATGCCGCGGATCATGGCGGCGCAGAAGGGACTGACCAGATCCGATATGACGATGCCGATCTGCATGGACCGGTGGCCCCGCAGGGATTGGGCCAGAGAGTTGGGCTGATAATTGGTCATCCGGATCACGGTTTCGATGCGGCTGCGGGTCTCGGGGCTCATCATGGAGAATTTGCCGTTGAGGTACCGGGAGACGGTGGTCTTGGACACACCGGCGGCCCGGGCGATATCCGAGATCGTAACATTTTTACTGCTGTTCATGGTGTTTCGCCTCTGCAAAAAACGTGGAATCCGAGGATGTACGCATACATTATAACAAAGGATTTGAAAGGCTGTCAATAGAATCGGAGGGATTTGGGGTTGGCCGGAGGTTTTTTGGTAGATGTGCTGTAAGTGTATCGATTTCGTATTGGGAAAGTTGCCGAAAGGATGGCTGGAAGGTCCGGGGGAGGCCAAAGGTTGTGCGGAAAAACGATGCAAAAATAGTGCTAAATAGGTGAATTATGTGCTAAATTCGAAGAATAGCGGCAGGTTCAAGGCGGGGCATCCTATATGGGCAGGGGTGCCGCCATTTGAAACGGCAGAAAATTACGAAACCGATAAACATAACACAAAAACAGCGTTTCCGACAGCCCGTGAGAATCAGACGGGACCTTCGGAGGAAAGATAGAATGGCCCGGAAAAGGCGCGGAAGGGGATTTATGAAAAAATAGGGATCCGACGCATTTTTTCTTGGGAAATCCGGTTTTTCTCATTGACAGAAAAAGTCTGAAGTGATATAGTTTAGTCAATCAAGTACGCCAGAGAGGGGCAAAAGTCTGCGGCGTGCAAACAAAAGGAGAGATAAGACTATGAAAAAAATCATCGCGCTTGTACTGGCGGCTGTGATGCTGCTTTCTCTGGCGGCCTGCGGCGCCGGCAAGGATGACGGTAAGTACACCATCGGCATCTGCCAGCTGGTGACCCACGACGCGCTGGACGCCGCGACCCAGGGCTTCCAGGACGCGGTCATCGCCGCCCTGGGCGAGGAGAACGTGGAATTTGACCTGCAGAACGCTGCCGGCGATTCCAACACCTGCGCCACCATTGCCAATTCCTTCGTCTCCGCGGAAGTGGACCTGATCATGGCAAATGCCACGCCCGCCCTGCAGGCGGCTCAGGCGGCCACCGCGGATATCCCCATTCTGGGCACCTCCGTTACTGAGTACGGCGTGGCCCTGGGCATTGAGAACTTCTCCGGCACCGTCGGCGGCAACATCTCCGGCACCTCCGACCTGGCTCCCCTGACCGAGCAGGCGGATATGCTGCAGGCATGGTTCCCCGACGCCGCCACCGTGGGCCTGCTGTACTGCTCCGCGGAAGCCAACTCCAAGTACCAGGTGGACACCGTCCAGACCCTGCTGGAGGAGAAGGGCTATGAGTGCCAGCAGTTCGCTTTCGCCGATTCCAACGATATGCCCGCGGTGACCAACGCCGCCTGCGCTTACGCGGACGTGATCTACGTCCCCACTGACAACGCCGTTGCTTCCGGCACCGATGTCATCGACGGCATCTGCCGCGCTGCCAAGGTCCCCATCATCGCCGGTGAAGAGGGCATCTGCTCTGGCTGCGGTGTGGCCACCCTGTCCATCAGCTATTACGACCTGGGCTACGCCACCGGCGAGATGGCCGCCAAGGTCCTGACCGGCGAGGCCGATATTTCCACCATGGCCATTGGTTATGCCGGCGCCGTGACGCCCAAGTACAACGCGGAGATCTGCGAGGAGCTGGGCCTGACTCCCCCTGACGGTTACGAACCCATTGCCTGATGAATGATAAGCGACGGGGGTGCTGCGCACGCGGCACCCCCGCGTCGTACTGTAGGATACAGGGCAGGGGCTTGCCGCCGCCGTCCGGGGAACGGAAAGTCCCGGCGGGGTGAGCCCCTGCGCTGTAAATACTGTAAAGAGAAAGATTTCGGAGGACAAATATCTTATGACTACCTTTTTTAACGCACTGCCCGGTGCGGTATCCCAGGGCCTGGTCTGGGGCATTATGGCCATCGGCCTGTATATCACCTTCCGGCTGCTGGAGGTGTCCGACCTGACGGTGGACGGCTCCTTCTGCACCGGCGGCGCCGTCTGCGTGACCATGATGGTGGCGGGCTTCAATGTCTGGGTGGCGATGCTGGCTGCCCTGCTTGCCGGTATGCTGACGGGCCTGGTCACGGGCTTTTTCCATACCAAGTGCGGCATCCCCGCCATCCTGGCCGGCATTTTGACCCAGATGGGCCTGTGGTCCGTCAATCTGGCCATCATGAGCATGAAGGCCAATATTGCCCTGAATGTCAACAATTATGACCTGCTGGTCTCCCTGCGCTATCTGCAGGATGTGAACAAGGGCGAACGGCCCTTCTATCAGCATCCCATTCTGGTGCTGGTGGTCTTTACCGCGGTGCTCATCGCCATTTTGTACTGGTTCTTCGGCACGGAGATGGGCGCTTCCATCCGCGCCACCGGCGCCAATGAGAACATGGCCCGTGCCCAGGGCATCAATACCAATGTGAACAAGGTGCTGGGTCTGGCGCTGGCCAACGGCCTGGTGGCGCTGTCCGGCTCTCTGCTGTGCCAGTATCAGTCCTACGCCGAGATCAACATGGGCCGCGGCGCCATCGTCATCGGCCTGGCCTCCATTGTCATCGGCGAGTCCATCTTCGGAAGGGTCTTCCGGAATTTCGCCCTGAAGCTGGCCTCCGTCAGCCTGGGCGCGGTGATCTATTATATCGTCGTCCAGTTCGTGGTGAGCGTGCTGGAAATCGACTCCAACTATCTGAAGGTCATTTCCGCGCTGATCGTGGCATTCTTCCTGGCAGTGCCCCATTGGAAGAGCGTGTATTTCCACAAGAAGGATAAGAAGGGTTTATAAGGAGGCAGCCATGCTGAAAATCGAAAATGTATACAAGACCTTCAATCCCGGAACGGTCAATGAAAAGAAGGCGCTGAAGGGCCTGAATCTGGAACTGAAGGAAGGGGACTTCGTCACCGTCATCGGCGGCAACGGCGCGGGCAAATCCACCATGCTGAACGCGGTGGCCGGCGTCTTCGGCGTGGATTCCGGCCGGATCCTTATCGGCGACGTGGATGTGACGAATCTTCCGGAATACAAGCGGGCCCAGTATATCGGGCGAGTCTTCCAGGACCCCATGATGGGTACCGCGGCAACCATGCAGATTGAGGAGAATCTGGCGCTGGCGGCCCGCCGGGGCCGGCCCCGGACCCTTCGCTCCGGCATCACCAGGGCGGAGCGGGAGAGCTACCGGGAGCAGCTGAAGATCCTGGATCTGGGGCTGGAGGACCGGATGACGGCCAAGGTCGGCCTGCTGTCCGGCGGCCAGCGCCAGGCCCTGACGCTGCTGATGGCCACGCTGCAGCAGCCCAAGCTGCTGCTCCTGGACGAGCATACCGCCGCGCTGGACCCCAAAACCGCCGCGAAGGTGCTGGAAGCTACGGAAAAAATCGTTCAGAAGAATCATCTGACCACCATGATGATCACCCACAACATGCGTGACGCCATTGCCCATGGCAACCGGCTGATCATGATGTACGATGGCCACATCGCGGTAGATGTCTCCGGCGAGGAAAAGAAGAACCTGACCGTGGAGCAGCTGCTGAACCTGTTCAGCCAGGCCAGCGGCTCCGACGAGGTGGACGACAAGCTGGTATTGGGTTAAAACAAAAAGGCTCCCGCAGGGGAGCCTTTTGTGTTTGGGATTCAAATTGTAGTTTATCGCGCAGTTAAAAAGAAGCACATCATTGCGAGCCAGCGCGCACGCTGGCGTGGCAATCCCCCGGTCCTTCCGTGACTTTAAAGAGATGGAACCGGTAAATTATACCCGGAAATACTAGGATTTTTGGCATCCGACTGCGTTGCGCCGCCGTAGGAGATTGCCACGCCAGTCTGCGGACTGGCTCGCAATGACAGCATATTTTTTAGGTACCGCAACCACTATTCAATGGAATATTAAACTACAATTTACAAAAATCTCTTGCTTATGACGCGGCGTTATGATGTACACTGAGGGTACAAGGAGGTGAAAGCTATGTCCAAATACACGACCGGGGAAATGGCGAAGCTCTGCGGAATCACGGTGCGGACGGTGCAGTACTACGATTCCCGGAATCTCCTGGTGCCCAGCGCCCTCAGTGAGGGCGGCCGGCGGCTGTATTCTGAGGAGGATCTGAAGCGGCTGCGGATCATCTGCTTTCTGCGGGAACTGGATCTGCCCATCAATTCCATCGCCCAGCTGCTGAGCGAGGAGGATCCCGGAAGCGTCATCGACCTGCTGCTGCGGCAGCAGGAGCAGGCCCTGCGTTCGGAGATCGCGGAGCGGGAGACGCGCCTTACCAAGCTGGAGCAGCTGACCCGGGAGCTGAAGAGCATCGAGCATTTCACGGTCGAATCCATCGGCGATATAGCGTATATGATGGAAAACAGAAAGCAATTGCGCAAGGTCCGGGCGGTGATGCTGGGGGTGGGCATTCCGCTGGAAGTGGCTGAGACCGGGACGCTGATCCTGGCGCTGACGACGGGCATCTGGTGGCCCTATCTTCTGGGGCTGCTGGCAGCGGTCAGCGGCGCTGTCTGGATGGTGGCCTATTATTACCGGAATGTGGATTATATCTGCCCCCAGTGCCACACCGTCTTCCATCCGGGATTTCAGGAGATGTTCTGGGCCAGACACACGCCCACCACCCGGAAGCTCACCTGCACCCACTGCGGCCATCACGGCTTCTGCGTGGAGGTCTGCCGGAGGGAGGGAGAATGAGAGGGGAGAATTGTAGCTTCACGCACTACTCCGCGCTAAGAGCCGCCTACGGCGGTTGCGCTCTGTAGCGAGAAGCGGGCGCAGTGGCGCGGGAGCGCTCCAAGGCTCCCTTGTGTAAAGGGAGCTGTCAAAAATCTCCGATTTTTGACTGAAGGATTGCTGCACTGCAGTACGAATTCGCCGAAATGCTGGTGGTTATTCCAGACTTCTGCTGCACAATCCCCCAGTCTCGGCTATCGC
>JAFUMG010000060.1 GCA_017473225.1 Oscillospiraceae bacterium
GAGAGCTGGCACGCCGAAGGCGTGACTCTGCGCCCGCAGGCGCGTTTCGGAGCGCAACCGCCCGAAGGGCGGCTCTTAGCGCGGAGATGAGAGGGCCCTCTCCGCCCCTTCGGGGCACCTCTCCCAAAGGGAGAGGCAAGCTAGGCACTCCCACGCCAGCACGATGACCTACAATTCCCAAATTCAAATAATATATCATTATACCAATCTTCCTCATTGATTTCCAGCCCTTTGGGAAAACTCTTTGGGAAACTGCCGTAATTCTTTGGATTGGTGCTTGTGTCCCGGGGTGGAAGGAGATATAATAGTAAATATTCTGAACTCTGGAGGAATTTTTATGCTGTTGCGTGGGATCACTCTGCTTTCTCTGGTGATCGCGGCGGCCTTTTGCTTCGGCTTTGACGCTTTCGTGGGCTTTGCCTGGCTGTGGATGCTGCCGGTGAGCTTCGCTGCTTCCTGGCTGGCGCTGCTGGTCATCGCGTTTTTGTACCTCTATATTATGTGCGCCCGGGTGGACAAATCCGTGCCCCAGGAGGAGGACAGCCCCTTCTACCGCCGCCTGGCCGCGGTGTACATCGAAGCCATCATCAAGCTGGTCCGGGTGCGGGTCCATACGGAGGGCCTGGAAAAGACCCCCAAGGAGGGCCGGTTCCTGCTGGTGTGCAACCATCTCTTTGACGCCGACCCCGGCATCCTGCTCCATTATTTTAAGGACAGCCAGCTGGCCTTCATCTCCAAGAAGGAAAACAGCGACATGCTCATCGTGGGCGACATCATGCACAAGATCCAGTGCCAGATGATCGACCGGGAGAATGACCGGCAGGCCCTGAAGACCATCCTGAAGTGCATCCAGATCATCAAGGAGGACAAGGCCTCCATCGCCGTCTTCCCGGAGGGCTACTGCAGCAGGGACAATAAGCTGCACCATTTCCGCCCCGGCGTTTTCAAGATCGCCCAGAAGACCGGCGTGCCCATCGTGGTCTGCACCATCCGCAATACCCGCGCCATCCTCCCCAATTTCCTGCGGCTGAAGCCCACGGATGTGGAGCTGCATCTGGTGGATGTGATCCCCGGGGAGGAGGTCCGGGGCGTCCCCACGGTGGAGCTGTCCGACCGGGTCCACAGACTGATGGCCGAGGACCTGGGCCCCGACCTGGTGGCGGAGGAATGAAAAGCACCCCTCCGTTTTCCTTATGTTGGAGCTTTTTTGCACAAAAGACTTGATTTACATTTATTTATTATGTATAATGTGTTTTCAGAGAAATTAATCCAAATTTTGGAGGAAATAGAATGAAGAACAGTGAAAAGACTCTCGATATGATCGTCAATCTCTGCAAGAACCGCGGCTATGTCTATGCCGGCTCCGAGATCTACGGCGGTCTGGCAAACTCCTGGGACTACGGCCCTCTGGGTGTCGAGTTCAAGAATAACGTCAAGAAGGCATGGCTGAAGAAGTTCGTGCAGGAATCCCCCTATAACGTGGGCCTGGACGCCGCCATCATCATGAACCCCCAGACCTGGGTCACCACCGGCCACGTGGGTTCCTTCTCCGATCCTCTGGTGGACTGCAAGGGCTGCGGCGCCCGTCACCGCGCCGACAAGCTGATCTCCGAGGCTGAGTCCGCCAAGGACGTCAATGTGGACGCCATGAACTTCGACGAGATGGATGCCTACATCGCTTCCCACGAGGATGTGGTCTGCCCCAACTGCGGCAAGCACCACTTCACCTCCATCCGTAAGTTCAACCTGATGTTCAAGACCCAGATCGGCGTCACCGAGGACTCCTCCTCCACCGCCTACCTGCGTCCCGAGACCGCTCAGGGCATCTTCGTCAACTTCGCCAACATCCAGCGCACCACCCGCAAGAAGCTGCCCTTCGGCGTCTGCCAGGTGGGCAAGGCCTTCCGTAACGAGATCACCCCCGGCAACTTCACCTTCCGTACCCGTGAGTTCGAGCAGATGGAGTGCGAGTTCTTCTGCCAGCCCGGCACCGACCTGGAGTGGTTCGCCTACTGGAAGGACTACTGCGTCAACTGGCTGACCAGCCTGGGCATCAAGGAGGACTCCCTGCGCCTGCGTGACCACGATCCCGCGGAGCTGGCCTTCTACTCCCGCGCCACCACCGACATCGAGTACCAGTTCCCCTTCGGCGGCGGCTGGGGCGAGCTGTGGGGCATCGCGGACCGGACCAACTACGACCTGGGCCGCCATCAGGAGGCCTCCGGCAAGAACCTGGAGTACTACGACCAGGAGAAGAATGAGCACTATATCCCCTACGTCATCGAGCCCTCCCTGGGCTGCGACCGTGTGGCTCTGGCCTTCCTGTGCGAGGCCTACGACGAGGAGCAGGTGGGCGTTGACAAGAAGGGCAACCCCGACATCCGTACCGTCCTGCACCTGCATCCGGCTCTGGCTCCCTTCAAGGCCGCTGTCCTGCCCCTGAGCAAGAAGCTGAGCCCCAAGGCTGAGGAGATCTATGCCGAGCTGCGCAAGTACTTCATGGTGGACTTCGACGACGCCGGCTCCATCGGCAAGCGCTACCGCCGTGAGGACGAGATCGGCACCCCCCTGTGCATCACCGTGGACTTCGAGACCGTCGGCGACGAGAACACCCCCGCTGACAACTGCGTCACCGTCCGTGACCGTGACACCATGGAGCAGGTCCGTATCCCCATCAGTGAGCTGAAGAGCTACATTGAGGAGAAGTGCTACTTCTGATTATAATGTATAAGGAACGCCCCCGGAGCACCAGCTCCGGGGGCGTTTTTGCGTTGGGATATTTTCGAATTGTAGTATATTGCTCCGTTCAGCGGCGAAGCCGCATACCTTCCCCCGGGGGGAAGGTGGCCCGGCGCAAGCCGGGTCGGATGAGGAATGGCGTGCACTGAAGGCTGGAAAAGGCCTGATACAGATGTGAAAACGTAAGTTTCCTGCCCGCATTCCTCATCAGTCACCGCCTTACGGCGGCGACAGCTTCCCCCCGGGGGAAGCTATGGGCGCTCCCGCGCCAGTGCGTTAAACTACAATTTCCCCCATCACGGCTCATTCACCACGCCGGCGAAGAGGGGGAGGTTATCCCGGCTGGTGATGACGAACAGGAAGGGCCGGTCCAGGATCAGATCCACCTCATCCTCCGGGGGCATGGAGGCGCCGCAGGCCATCATCACCGTATATGCCGCGGCGGTGATGCCCTCCTCGTCGATGGCCACCCGGGCAGCGTGCTGGGCGCTGTCCAGCCAGGCCTCGTCCTGGGGCAGGATGGGGGTGAAATCCGCGTCACCGCCGAAAACCTCGGTGACGCCCAGGGCGGAGAGCTTCTCGTTCAGCTGCGTATCGGCGGTGATGTCGAATTTGGGAAGGCTCAGATTCACCTGGACCGCTGTCTGGTCCTCATAGGATCCGCCCAGGATCATATCCAGAGCGGTGCCGCTTTCCAGAAGGGCCCCGGGGGTCACCCCTTCGTCCGGCAGCACCAGCCACATCCGGCCGCCATCCTCCAGCCCCAGATAGGCGGCGGCAAAGCCCTCGCCCCAGTAGTAGGGGCCGTAGCTCAGGGTGGTGTTCATATAGGTCACCTCGGTGTCGCCGCCGGGGGCGTGGAAGATGCCCTCGGTGCTGCGGCTTTCGCTGAATTCGCTGGCCCATTTGACCCGGTAGTAAATGGCGGAAGCCAGGGCGAGGACCGTCTGGGGATCCATCGCCACATTCTGTGTCTGCTCCTCCAGCAGACCACCGGTCTGTTCATCGAGCCACTCCTGCAGCGCTTTGTTCATCTCCCCGCTGCCCAGGTCTCCCTGATAAACGGAGGCGAAATAGTCCTTCGCCAGGGTGCTGACGGTGTCGGCGCTGTAGCGCAGCCCCTCGTCCAGCCACAGGGAGTTGGCCAGCACGGAAGCTGTGCCGCCGTCGGCGCAGTAGTGGGCGTTCCAGACGTACCCCGCCTGGGTCCGCAGAGCCTCTATGGAATCCGCCCCCAGCAGGTCCAGGATCTGCTGCCGGGAGCCGCCGCCAGTGACCTCCGCCAGCATGGCCAGGGCCATGTAGATATTCAGCGGGGAGCAGACGGTGTTGCCCTCGCCCTCCAGAAATTCCGGGATGCTCAGCAGGAAATAATCGGTCAATGTGTCCGCGTAGCCCTCGGGCTGGTCGTATTGGCTCTTGCGGTCTGTCAACCAGGCATCAAAGACCACGCTGAAGCCCTCATCATCAAATACACCGGTCTTCTCATCCACAAAGGACATCTCGTCGGGATAAGGCGACATTGCGGGATATTCCGCCACCGCCAGGACGAATTCATTTTGGACTGCCGCCGGGGCACAGGCGCTCAGCAGCAGCGCGGCGGTAAGCACGAGCAAAAGGATCTTTTTCATGATCATCCCTCCTACTTCTTATACGCTTGGTATCGGGGATATACTTATAATATTGTATGGTATATTTTTGGCACGGGGTGTCCATAATCCATCTCAGGAGGGATGAGCATGAAATTGCGAGACATTATGACGACGCCCGTCATCCGCATCGACCCCCAGGAATCGGTGGCGGTGGCGGCCAGAACGCTGACACATTATAATATCGGAGCCCTGCCGGTCTGCGGCAGCGACGGGCGGATCTGCGGGCTGGTGACGGACCGGGATATCGTGACCCGGTGCCTGGCCGCGGGGCGGCAGCCCGGGAGTACCACGGTGCAGGAGATCATGACCCGCGGGGTCGTGGCCGCTGTGCCTGATACGGACGCGGCCCTCGCGGCGCAGATGATGGGCAAGCGTCAGATCCGCCGCCTGCCGGTGGTGGAGAATGAGAAGCTCTGCGGCATGGTGAGCATCGGGGACCTGGCAAACTGCGATGAATCGACCTATGACGCGGGGGACGCCCTGGCGGAGATCAGCAATAACGTATCCAGTAGGAATTGATACCAAAACAGGAGAAAAATGGTGAAAATAGTCGTTGACAAATCAGGAATTCGGTGATATCATATGCAAGCTGTCGCGTGAACGCGCGGCGGCGGGCAAATCTAAAAAAGTTTTGTAAGAGCTGAAAAAAGTTCTTGACAAATGGAAAACGATATGATATCATATGCAGGCTGTTCGGGAGAATCGAGCCGCAAATGAGCGAATCGAAAAGAAATTTGCAAGAAAACGAAAAAAGTTCTTGACAAACTTCGAAAGATGTGCTAGAATTTAAAAGCTGTCTGATGAACGGCCTGCAAGGCCTGGAGGACTGCGATCACAACTAAAAATTCGTTAGGAAAGCTACTAAAAAGTTTTTTGAAAAACTTGAAAAAAGTACTTGACAAACGAAAAGAGTTGTGATAGAATATAAAAGTTCGCTGCGGTCGACAAAAACCGCTAAGA
>JAFUMG010000080.1 GCA_017473225.1 Oscillospiraceae bacterium
GTCGGCGATGGCGCGGGTGATGGCCTGCCGGATCCACCAGGTGGCATATGTAGAGAATTTGTTTCCCTTTGTCCAGTCGAACTTGTCGACCGCGCGGATCAGGCCGGTGTTGCCCTCCTGGATCAGGTCCAGGATGTGCAGGCCGCGGCCGGAGTACTTCTTGGCGATGGAGACCACCAGGCGCAGGTTCGCCTCGGTCAGCTTGTTCTTGGCGTCCTGGTCGCCCTCGGCCACACGCTTGGCAAGCTCCACTTCCTCCTCGGCGGAGAGCAGCTTCACCTGGCCGATCTCCTTCAGGTACATCCGGACGGGATCGTCCAGGCTGTACTCGGCAGCCAGGTCCACGGGGTCCACCAGATCCTCTTCATCCAGACCGCTCAGGTCGATGTCGCCGTCGTTATCCAGCAGCTCCACATCGTCGCCCAGGTCCAGCTCCAGCTCGGCGGTGACGATCTGGATGTTCATGGCTTCGAAACGGTCATAGATCTCCTCGATCTTCTCGGGCGTCAGGTCCATCTTTTCCAGCTGGGCGTTCAGATCCGCGGCACGGATCATGCCCTCCTTCCGGCCCTGGGTGATCAGGTTCTGCAGCGCGGCCTGGACGTCTTCCAGGTTCTTCGCGTTCTTCTTATTGTTGGCAGTGCTCATGCTGTTTCCCCTCTTTATCTCACACAAATATGCTGTGTATTTCTCGTGCCGTTAAACTATACCCTGAAAATTACTTTTTGACAAGGGTTTTTGCTGAAAAATTTTCGATTTTTCCATCTTTCGCCGGAATTTTTCCTTTGCCAACTTCATTTTTCCCCTGAAATTCCGAAAACATACGGTTTACTTTTTTGGTAATTTCAGATATAATGTGTGAAAATGAACAAATATGCCCTGTCGTCAGCTGAACGCATCCCAAAAAACGCATGTCATTGCGAGGAGCGTCAGCGACGTGGCGATCCCCTATGGTTTCAGACCGCCCGGAAGATCCGGGGGATTGCCACGCCAGTCTGCGGACTGGCTCGCAATGACAGCGGAAAACTGAGGTGCATCCTATGACCGATCTTTCTCACATCCGTAATTTTTCCATCATCGCCCATATTGACCACGGCAAGTCCACCCTGGCCGACCGGCTGCTCGAGGAATGCAACGCCATCGAGAAGCGGGAAATGGAGGAACAGATCCTGGACTCCATGGACCTGGAGCGGGAGCGGGGCATCACCATCAAGGCCACCGCCGCCACTCTGAACTATAAGGCCGACGACGGCGAAACCTATGCCCTGAACCTGATCGACACCCCGGGCCATGTGGACTTCAACTACGAGGTCTCCCGGTCCCTTGCCGCCTGCGAGGGCGCGGTGCTGGTGGTGGACGCCAGCCAGGGCGTGGAGGCCCAGACCCTGGCCAACACCTTCCTGGCCACCGACGCGGGGCTGGAAGTCCTGCCCGTCATCAACAAGATCGACCTGCCCTCTGCCCGGCCTGCCGAGGTGAAGGCCGAGATCGAGGACATCATCTGCATCCCCGCCGAGGACGCCCCCGAGATCTCCGCCAAGAACGGCATCAATATCCACGCCGTGCTGGAGATGATCGTAAACGGCATCCCCGCCCCCGAGGGCGACCGGAATGCACCCCTGCAGGCGCTGATCTTCGACAGCCAGTACGACTCCTACCGGGGCGTCATCGTCTACACGAGAATCAAGCAGGGCACCGTCAGACCCGGCATGGACGTGAAGATGATGGCCACCGGCGCGGTGTATAAGGTCGTGGAAGTGGGTACCATGAGCCCCAAGGGCCTGATCCCCCGGGACGCCCTGGGCGCCGGCGAGGTGGGCTATATCACCGCCTCCATCAAGACCATTTCCGACACCCAGGTGGGCGACACCATTACCGGCGTGGAGAATCCCGCCGCGGAGCCCTTGCCCGGCTACCGGCCGGTCCAGCCCATGGTCTACTCCGGCATCTACCCCGCCGACGGCGCCAAGTATCAGGACCTGCGGGACGCTCTGGAAAAGCTGAAGCTCAACGACGCTTCCTTCGTCTACGAGCCCGAAAGCTCCATCGCCCTGGGCTTCGGCTTCCGCTGCGGCTTCTTAGGGTTGCTGCACATGGAGATCATCCAGGAGCGGCTGGAGCGGGAATATAACCTGGACCTGATCACCACCGCTCCCAACGTCGTCTACCGGGTCACCAAGCAGAACGGTGAGACCATCATGGTGGATAATCCCTTGGACTACCCCGATCCCATGGAGATCGAGCTGGCGGAGGAGCCTTACGTCAAGGTCAATCTGATGGCCCCCCAGGAATATGTGGGCAACATCATGGACCTGGCGACGAACCGCCGGGGCGAGTTCAAGGACATGGTTTATCTGGACGCCAACCGTGTGGAGCTCCATTATGACATGCCCCTGAACGAGATCATCTATGATTTCTTCGACGCTCTGAAGTCCCGGACCCGTGGCTACGGCTCTTTGGACTATGAGCTTATCGGCTACCGGCCCAGCCGGCTGGTGAAGCTGGACATCCTGCTCAACGGCGACATCGTGGACGCCCTGAGCTTCATCCTCTTCGCCGACAACGCCTATCCCCGGGCCCGGAAGATCTGCGAAAAGCTGAAGGAGAACATTCCGAGAGCCCAGTTCGAGATCCCCGTCCAGGCGGCCATCGGCGGCAAGATCATCGCCCGGGAGACCATCAAGGCCGTCCGCAAGGACGTGCTGGCCAAGTGCTACGGCGGCGACATCACCCGAAAGAAGAAGCTGCTGGAAAAGCAGAAGGAAGGCAAGAAGCGGATGCGGACCTTCGGCACCGTGTCCGTCCCCAGCGAAGCCTTCATGGCCGTCCTGAAGCTGGACGAGGACTAAATCAAGTGTGGAGTGTTGAGAGTGGAGAGTGAAGTTAGTTCAATATCTCCACACTCCACACTCCACTCTCCACTCTTCACTTTCATCTGAACCGGAGGTTCAACCATGCCCTTTATCACCACCCGTAAAAATAAAACACCCCTGGGCATTTATGTCCATGTGCCCTTCTGCCGCAGCAAATGCCAGTATTGCGACTTCTATTCCCTGACGGCCAAGGACGACAAGCTGATGGACGGCTACCTGAACGCCATCATCGCCCACATCAAGGAGTCCGGCGCTCTGGCCCCGGCCTATAAGGTGGATACCATCTACTTCGGCGGCGGCACGCCCAGCTTTTTCGGCGCCGACGGCCTGGCGACGATCCTGTCCGCCATCCGGCGGAATTTCGACGTGGACTACAACGCCGAGATCACCTTCGAGGCCAATCCCGACTCCGTCTCCGACACCCTGCTCAAGCGGCTGAAGGCCGAGGGCTTCAACCGGGTCAGCCTTGGCATCCAGTGCGCCGACGATGAGATCCTGAAGAAGATCGGCCGGCCCCATAACTACCAGCAAGCGGTGTCCGCCGTTCAGCGCATCCGCAAGGCGGGCTTCAAGAATCTCAGCGTGGACCTGATCTACGGCCTACCGGGCCAGACCATGGTGGGCTGGCGGGAGACGCTGGAAAGCGTCCTGAACCTGAACCCGGAGCACATCAGCTGCTACGGATTGAAGGTGGAGGAGGGCACGCCCCTGTATGAGTACAAGGATTTCTGCAGCCTGCCCAGCGACGATACCCAGGCGGATATGTATCTGGCGGCCTGCGAGATGCTCCGGTCCTACGGCTTCCGGCAGTATGAGATCTCCAATTTCGCCCGAAAAGGCCTGTACTCCCGGCACAATATGAAGTACTGGACCGGCGGCGAGTATCTGGGCTTCGGCCCCAACGCCAGCTCCGATTTCGCGGGCAAGCGCTTCACCATCGTCCGGGACCTCCAGGGCTACATCCAGGGCATCCGGGGCAACGGCGAGGTCCTCCAGGAGATCGACGAGATCCCCCTGCGGGAGCGGGCCGGCGAATACCTGATGCTGCGGCTGCGGACCATGAGCGGCATCAGCCGGGCGGAGTACGAGAAGGCGTATCTGCTGCCCTTTGACGACATCGAGGCGTCGCTGGAGAAGAGCCGTTCCTTCGGCCACGCGGTGAAGACCGACGACGGCCGCTGGCACCTGACCCCCAAGGGCTTCCTGATCTCCAATACCATCATCTCGGACCTGCTGCTGATCCAGGACCGAAGCGTCCAGCTCCAGCGGTTTGGCAAATAAAAAGACGCTCCCACACCGAAAGGTGTGGGAGTTTTTGCGGTGCCTCAAAAATATGCTGTCATTGCGAGCCAGCGCACACGCTGGCGTGGCAATCCCCTATGGCGGCGCAATGCGGTCAGATGCTGAAAATCTTAACGTTTTCGGAGGTTTTCTGCCGTTTTCCTCTCCATAGGTTCACGGAAGTACCGGGAGATTGCCACGCCAGTGTGAGCACTGGCTCGCAATGACGTACTTCTTTTTAACTGCGCGATAAACTCAAATCCAAATCAAGGAAAGCTGCAATACACTTCCCCGGCCTGGAGTTTGGCGCCCCGGAGGCGGACCAGCTCGGTAGCGGTGACGAACCGGTATCCCTGCTCCGTCAGGGCGTCGATGATGGCCAGGGCCGCGTCGACGCTGCTGTCGTACATGTCGTGCATCAGGATCACGTCCCCATCTTGCACATTGCCCACCACCCGCTCTGTGATGGCCCGGGCGTCCTTGATGGCCCAGTCCTTGGAATCCAGGGACCAGTTCAGCACCGCCAGGCCCTGGCTTTTCGCCGCCTGGCACATGCCGTCGCCGCACTGCCCTCCGGGGGGCCGCAGGAATACGGGACGGACGCCCTGGGGCAGCAGGGCGGCGGTGTCCAGAATTTCCTTCGTGGCCTGGGACTGGCTCATGGCGCACATGGAGTCGTGGGAATAGCCGTGGATGCCGATCTCATGCCCTTCCTCGGCGATGCGCCGGGCCTCCGGGCCATAGTCCTTGATCCGGTAGCCGCACAGCAGGAAGGTGGCCTTCACATCCCGCTCCTTCAGACCGTCCAGCAGCCGCCGGGTGAACCGGCCCGAGGGGCCGTCATCAAAGGTCAGCGCCACATATTTTGTCGGGGCCTCTGCCCGGACGGGAATGGCCAGCAGGCTGACGCACAGGATGATCGCTAAAAAACGCCGCAAAATTTCTCGCTTCCTTCCGTTTTGTTTGACGTGGTGGTGTTTTTGGGGTATGATAAAAAGCAGGAGGGATGACTATGGAACTGATTTGCCCTGTCTGCGGTTCGGGACTGGACCGTGTGGAACGTGAATACCGCTGTGAAAACCGCCACAGCTTTGATATTGCCCGGCAGGGGTATGTGAATCTGCTGACCGTTCAGCAGAAGCGGTCCCTCCATCCCGGGGACACCCGGGAGCAGGTGCTGTCCCGGCGGGCCTTCCTGGACGCGGGGTACTATGCCCCCATCGCGAAGACCCTCTGCGATACCGCGAAGGACCTGGGCGCCGCCGGCCCCATCCTGGATGTGGGCTGCGGAGAGGGGTACTATTCCGCCCGGCTGGCCGGAGCTCTGGACGCGGAGCTGACGGGCCTGGACATCTCCAAGGAAGCCGTCCGCTGCGCCGCGGGAAAGTATAAAAACGCCCTGTGGATCTGCGGCACCGCCGCCCATCTGCCGGTGGCGGACCGGTCGGCGGGGATCGTGACCAGTCTCTTCGCCCTGACGATGCCGGAGGAATTCCGGCGGGTCCTGAAGCCCGGCGGGTACTATTTCCAGGTGCTGGCGGCGGAGGATCATCTGCTGGGCCTGAAGTCCATCATTTACCCGGAGCTGCTGCACAAGGAGAAAAATACGGTGCCGGAGCTGCCGGGATTCCGGCTGGTCCGCTCCGTGCCCATCCGCTTTGACTTCACGGTGGAGGGGGAGCAGGTGCGGAATCTGCTGAGCATGACGCCCCATGTCTACCGCATCAGCAAGGAAGGCGCCCAGCGCCTGGCACGGACCCAAACGATCACCGATACCGCCAGCTGCGTGCTGAATGTCTATCGCGCTGACGCGTGAAATGCAAAATGCTAAATGCAAAATAATTGAATTTGTGCGCTTGGCGCATACTTTACCACAATTTGCAGCAGTAACGAATCGAGCGGTACCCAATGGTGTAACGATTATTGGCCAGCCAGCGCACGAATTGGGTGTGGGCCCTGCCCACTTTACTTTTCCCCAAAATGCTGATACAATACTGAAAATTCCCCTGTTAGGAGAATCCTGATGCTTGAAAAACTGCGGGCGGTGGAAAACCGCTATGACGAACTGAGTTTCAAATCCGAGCAGCCCGATTTTTACGCCGACCCCCAGAAGGCGGCAAAGCTGCTGCGGGAGAAAAACGACCTGGAGCCCATCATCGGGGCCTACCGGGCCTATAAGGCGGCCCTTCAGGAGATGGAGGAGGCCCAGGAGCTGATGGCGGACCCGGAGATGAAGGAGCTCTGCCAGGAATCCTATGCCGCCGCCAAGGCCGCAAAGGAGGAGCTTTACGAAAAGCTCCAGATCCTGCTGCTGCCGAAGGATCCCAACGACGACAAGAGCGTCATCGTGGAGATCCGGGGTGGCGTCGGCGGCGAGGAGAGCGCTCTCTTTGCCCACAGCCTGTTTCGGATGTACTCCATGTACGCCGCGAAGCAGGGCTGGTCCGTGGAGCTGCTGAATTACAACGAAACGGAGCTGGGGGGCGTCAAGGAGGCGGACTTCATCGTAAACGGCCGGGGAGCCTATTCCCGGCTGAAATACGAATCCGGCGTCCACCGGGTCCAGCGGGTGCCGGAGACTGAGTCCGGCGGCCGGGTCCACACCTCCACTGCCACGGTGGCGGTGCTGCCGGAGATGGAGGAAGTGGACGTCCAGATCAACCCGGCGGACATCGAGATGCAGGTCTACCGGGCCTCCGGCGCCGGCGGCCAGCACGTCAACAAGACCTCCTCCGCCGTCCGGCTGATCCACAGGCCCAGCGGCATCGTGGTGGCCTGCCAGGAGGAACGGAGCCAGCTGCAGAACCGTGAAAAGTGTATGCGGATGCTGGCCAGCAAGCTCTATGAGATGGAGCAGGAGCGCATCCAGTCGGAGAACGACGGAATGCGCCGCAGTCAGGTGGGCACCGGCATGCGCAACGAGCGGATCCGCACCTATAATTTCCCCCAGGGCCGGGTCACCGACCACCGGGTGGGCCTGACCCTTTACAAGATCGATTCCGTCATGGACGGCGACCTGGACGAGATCATCAACGCCCTGGCCACCGCCGACCAGGCGGAGAAGCTGAAAAATAATGAAAAATGAATGATGAATAATGAATAGTGAATAATGAAGGTATCCCTTCGGGATAAATTTAAATTGTGACTATCGGTTTTCATAAGCAAGATTGCCGTTAAAAACCTTGGCCCCCTCTCTGAGGGGGCTGGCACGGCGTTAGCCGTGACTGGGGGAGTGTCCTATCGTAAGGACGACACTCCCTCCGAGCCGCCTTCGGCGGCCCACCTCCCTCATAGAGGGAGGCAA
>JAFUMG010000047.1 GCA_017473225.1 Oscillospiraceae bacterium
CGATAGCCGAGACTGGGGGATTGTGCAGCAGAAGTCTGGAATAACCACCAACATTTCGGCGAATTCGTACTGCAGTGCAACAATCCCTCAGTCAAAAATCGGAGATTTTTGACAGCTCCCTTTACACAAGGGAGCCTTGGGGCGCTCCCGCACCAGTGCGATAAACTACAATTTGCCCCGCCCTGCTGTGCAGGGCGGGATTTTTCGTCAATAACGGATGGTCCGGTCGTCACCCGCGCCGATCTTGGTGGCGTGGATGGTCCGGGCGGCCCGGTCTACGGTGATGATGTCGAAGGACTGCTCCGTCACCGTTCCCGCGGCGCGCTCTTTGTACTGCGTGGAGGTCTCGTCATTTTCTTCGTGGCCGTCGCACCGGGTGGTCACCACGGTGATGCCGCCGTAAACACCGCTGGTGTCCGCGTGGCAGTGGCCCGCGAAATGGGCGATGTACTGGCCCCGGGCGCTGGCGAAATTGGCGGAAACGCTGACCGCGTCGGCGCCGTAGGTCCCGGCGAAGCTGCCGGTAAAGCTCTGCTTGTTTTTATATGCCGCCAGGAGCCCGCGCATCAGCACATGATCCCCGGCGTTGCCGCCGAAGGCCGACGCGTAGTCGTCGTTCAGCGGCGCGTGGGAGGCGGTCACCACCGCCCAGTCATCCCCGGGAACGGTGGATAGGGCCTCAACCAGCAGGTCATACTGGGCCTGACGGAAGCGGAACAGGCGCATGGTGTTGTATTTTGCCGTTCCGTCGGCGTTCTCCTCATAGGGGTGGCAGTGGGAGTTCAGCAGGATGTAGCGGACCTTGGACGATATATCGTCCATATAATAGCCGGTGCCGGTTTCGTCAAAATGGACCTGACCGGTAAGTCCCGCCTTCCGGTAGATCAGGCGGTGGAGCTTCTGAGTGGTGAAATTGCGGCAGTAGTATTCGTTGCCCTCCACATCGCCGTCCAGGTCCAGATCCTCCGCGCCCCAGGCGCCGTCGTGGTTGCCCTGGGTCTGCAGCAGCCGGCCCCGCAGGGGGGCGAGGAGCTCCTCCGCCGCTTGGAAGCTGGCGTCCATTTCCGCCGCGGTTTCATTGGCCCCACGGGTCACCACATCCCCCAGGCACAGGGCGTAGGGCATATCGCAGGCGTCCATAGCCGCCCGGGCCAGCAGGCCGCTGTATTTCCCCAGATTGGCGGAAATATGGATGTCCGTCAGTACCGGGAAGCTGAAGCAGTCCTTCCCGCCGCTTTCCTGCAGTGCATGGATGGCCGCGGTTTTTTTGGACAGGTGGGCCTTCCAATAGTCCGGGAGCGCCCCCGGAATGCCTTCTTCCAGCACACTGAGCCTGGCCGCGGCTTCTTCGATCTCCCCGGCGGCCTCCTCGGCATCCCGCTCCAGGGCGATGATCCGATCCTCATAATCCGCGGCCTGATAGGCCCGGCCGGTGTTGCGCCAGGTATAGCTGTTCTGAAGGACCCGCAGCGCCTCAAAATTGATGACTTCCCCGGCGATGTCGTCGGCTGTCAGGGCGGTGGAGGTGTTGTTCTTGAGAATGGAGAACCGCACATATTTGGCGTTGGCAACGATATTACTGTCCGGAGCGGTGGAGACGCCGTCCTTCCCGGTGTAGCCCAGATAGAGATAGCACCGGCCGTCGCTGCCCTCGAAAACATAGGACACCAGTTCCGTTTCATCGGAGGCTCTCATATAGCAGTTCTGGATCAGGGTCTTGTTGGCGTCGTAGAGAATGGCCCGCTGGTTTCCGAAGGAAGCGTTGAAATCGTAGGGCAGCAGGACCACATAGGGGTCCTGGGCCGTCAGGTCCACGGAAATGTAGTCCGTACAGTAGGAGCCGTTCGACGCTACCTCCGCGCCGGCGGTGTTCAGCCGCGTGTTCAGTGACGCGGTGCTGGGGGTGAAGACATTGGGATTGACCTCCGTGGAGACCCGCATATACATATAAATATAGCCGCTGGGCAGGACATAGAGCTTGGAGGTGTCGGTGCATTCGGAAATGCTGTTGACAAACTCCGGCGTCGACTGGGCGGCTTTCGCGATGGCGTCGGTCACCGCCCGCTGGCTCATGACGGCGGTGGCGCTGTCGCCGGTCTCCTGGGCGATGCTGTAGGGCTTCGTCTCCACCGCCGTGGGCTTTCCCTTGGCGTCCACGGTTTTGACCACGATGGCTTCACCCGCCTCCGCGGAAGCGGGCATCGGCAGGAACGCGCCAACCTTCCGGTAGAGCTGGGAATCCGTGACGCTCGCGCAGACCGTTCCGCGGACCCGGATATAGACGGAGCAGGTGCTCAGCACCGCTTCGCTCCGCAGCAGCACGGCGTCCAGCTTCACGGACCCGGCCACGGTCAGCACCTGGGGCGCCAGCAGCACGGTCAGCCGGTTGCCGTCGATGGACCAGGCCGTGGTCCCGTCGGGCAGGGTATCGTATTCGCCGCCCTTTCCGTCCTCCTTGCTGTAGCGGATCACCACCGCCGCGTCCTCCGGGATCTCCCATGGGTCGCCGCCGGCCAGCAGTGTAAATTCGATCGCCCGGGTATAGCAGTCATCCTGGGACGCCTGCAGCCTGTGGGGCGGGCATTCCTTCCACAGGTCCATGGTAACTTTTTGCGTTGTTAACATAACATCCCCTCCGCCCTTGAAGGTAAATGGGGCCCAGGTTGTCCCCGGCTGGGCAACCGGGTACGAATAGTGAACTATCGCCTGTCTGCCAGGAAATACCATGTATAATCGTTTTTGTCAAAACGACGGGAAAAATGGGTAATTTATCGATAAACAAACGCTATGAAACTGTACAGGGAGCTGCCATGACGGAACTTCAGGAAACGGAATTTGAGATCCTGGTGGAATTCGACCGGGTCTGCCGAAGGCTGGAGCTTCCCTATTTTCTCGTCTGCGGCAGCGCCTTGGGGGCGGTGAAATACGGCGGCTTCATCCCCTGGGACGATGATATCGACGTGGCGTTGTACCGGGAGGATTATGAGGAATTCCTGCGGAAGGCCCCAAGGCTGCTGCCGGAGCATCTGTTTTTGCAGAACTGGCGCACGGACCCGGCCTATCCCCAGATCGGCAGCAAGCTGCGAAACAGCCGCACCACCTACCTGGAGACCTCCGCGGCGCCGCTGCCCATCAACCATGGCGTCTTTATCGATATTTTCCCTATGGACGGCTATCCCCGGGCAAAGCCGGCGGGGCAGATCTTCGAGCTGCGCAAGCGGCTCTATGCCGCCATGCTCCAGTCCGGCTGTGAATATCCCCGAACCGGGCTGGGCCGCCTGTTCCGGCAGACCTGCCGGGTGTTGGGCATCACGAAACATACGGACCGGGTGGCGGCCCGTTATGAGCGGATGATCACCCGCTATCCGGTGCGCCGGGAGGGACTGGTCTGCAACCATGCCAACTGGCAGGGCAAGCTGGACTATTCGCCCTATAACCATTTCGGTCCGGGGGCGCCTGCCCGGTTCGAGGGGCTGGCGGTCCGGGTCCCGGCCCAATACCGGGCATACCTGACCCAGAAGTACGGAGATTATACTTTGGACCCGCCGGAGGAGCAGCGGGTGGGGCACCATTACTGCACGGCCTGCGACTGCCGCAGGCCATATACGGAGCAATGAGGAACGCATAGCTTTCCAACCACCCCCGGCATCCATGCAATATTGTTTTTAGAGGTTGCCTTCCTTGCGCGTTTTTCTCCTGGCTTACGAAAACCGGTGACCACATGTTGTTTTTGCCTGAAAAAGCGGTCCCGACGCTTGAACAAATTGTGAACAGATGCTATAGTAAAGGTGAAATCCAAAAAGGAAAGAGGGAATCACCGTGAAACAGATGAAACGTTGGCTCAGTATACTTCTGCTGCTGGGGATGCTCCTGGCGCTGCTGCCGGTCACCGCCTTCGCGGCGGACAGCGGCAGCCTGACTGCCGGGAAGCCCACCCAGCAGGAGATCGTGGAAAAAAGTGAAGAGATCACCGATGCCACGACGCTTTTTGTCACCCAGCCCTCCGTTTCCAGCCCTTACGCCACCGGCAAGCTCACCGACGAGCTGCTGGAAAGCGGCGTGAGCTACCTGAACTTCTACCGCTATGTGGCGGGTCTGCCCCAGGTGCAGCTGTCCGCCGGGCTGAATGAGAACGCCCAGTACGGCGCCGTGCTGCTGGCGGCGGTCAACCAGCTGAGCCATTATCCCGCCCAGCCGGCGGATATGGCTGACGATTTCTATTCCCAGGGCCTCTCGGCCACTTCCACCAGCAATATCTATTGCAGCTACGGCTATTCCGTGAACCGCATCCTGCAGTACGCGGTGGACGCGTTCATGTCTGACGAGGATACCTACAATATGGACCGGGTGGGCCACCGGCGGTGGATCCTGAATCCCCGGCTTCTGAATGTGGGCTTCGGCTATGCCAAGGCTTCCAGCGGCACCCCCTGGAATTATGTGACGCTGAAGGTCTTCGACCAGAGCGGCGCAAAGGTGGACTATGATTTCGTCTCCTGGCCCGCCTCCGGCCATTTCCCCCAGCAGCTGTTTGGCAGCGATGTTCCCTGGTCCATCACCCTGAACCCGGAGAAATACCAGAATCCCAATCAAAGCCAGGTGAAGGTGGTGCTGACCCGGGAGTCCGACGGCAGGAAATGGGTCTTTGACGGCACCACCGGCGAGCCGGTCAGTGAATCCCAGGCCTATCTGACGGTGAACAACGTGGGCTACGGCGTCAGCAACTGCATCATTTTCCGCCCGGTCTGCAGCGAGATCGGCGCCTATGAGGGGACCTATACCATCGATGTCAGCGGCATTTATACCCGCTCCGGCGCGGCGGCTGCGCTGCACTATGAGATCGACTTCTTTGACCTGTACAACCCCACCGGCTGCAGCGGCACGGACATCGTCACCCAGCCCACCTGCACCCAGCCGGGCCAGGCGTCCCACAGCTGCCGGTTCTGCGGCAGCGGCTACTCCGAGACGCTGGACGCCCTGGGCCACAGCTGGAACGGCGGCGACCTGACGGTGGAGCCCACCCCGGAGCGGGATGGTGTGGTCACCTTCCAGTGCACCCGCTGCGGCGAGACCAAAACCCAGACAGTCACCTTTGAGAATCCCTTCGTGGATGTGGCGGAGGGTCTGTATTACACGGAAGCCGTGAAATGGGCCCTGAGAGAGGAGATCACCAACGGCGTCAGTGACTTCCAGTTCGCGCCGGAGGATCCCTGCACCCGTGCCCAGATCGTCACCTTCCTGTGGCGGGCCGCCGGAAGTCCCGCTCCCGCCTCCGGGGAGAATCCCTTCACGGATGTCCCCGGCGGTACCTGGTATTCTGACGCGGTGCTTTGGGCCGTGGAGGAAGGCATCACCAAGGGCTACGGCAGTGAGACCACCTTCTGCCCGGACCAGGAGTGCACCCGGGCGGAGATCGTCACCTTCCTGCACCGCTATGCCCAGCTGCCCGCCCCCAGCTCTTCCGCCAATCCCTTCGTGGATGTGCCCGCCGGCCAGTGGTACACGGATGCCGTCCTCTGGGCGGTGGAAACGGGCATCACCAACGGCCACGGCAGCGCAACCACCTTCTGCCCGGAGCTGGCCTGCACCCGTGGCCAGATCGTCACCTTCCTGTACCGGGCGATGAACTAAGAAAAGAGGAGAATTTGTATGAAACGATTTACCCTGTTCCTGCTGGCGGCTGTGCTGGTATTGAGCATGGTCCCTGCCGTTTCCGCGGCGGAGTATACGCCGATCGATCTGGGGGATTACACCGCCTCCTGCTCCGGCAACGGCTGGAGCTATGACGCGGATACGGCTACCCTGACGCTGGATGGCTACAAGCTGTCCAACGGGGAAGGCTACTGGTACTGGGCCGCCTTTGACGAAGCGCCGGAGAATTTCACGATCTATCTGGCCTCCGGCTCTGTGAATGTGTTTCCGCTGGTTTCCGGTGTTGGCGTCATTCGGGGCGATGGCAGTCTGGCAATGGATATGTGCTACTCGTCGCTGGATCTGGACATCACGGAATTCTCCTGCAACTACTATTACGGCGATGAGCTCGTTGTCCGCGGCGGAAACGTATCCGTTGGACATACCAAAGCCACTGAACATATTACCGTCTATGACGGTAACGTCACCATCGAAGATATGGATGTGTACGCGTTTCAGATCCTTGGCGGCAATGTTACCGCCGGAGAGATCCATAACTGCAACGGTACCACGATTGAGAGTGCCCGCTGCGAAGTGACTGGCGGCAGACTGACCGTAAACGGCAGCACGGAGTATTATCCGATGTCCCTGGTCTTTTATACCAATGAGGAACCTGGTTTCGTAGAGAAATTGGCGCCGCATCTGGATAAGATCGGCACCATCACCGACGCGGAAGGAAATCCTTTGGAATTTCGGTATCTGGGCGGCGATGGCAATGAGTTTGTGGATGGAGATTTCTACTGCCAGGCCGTCCTGGTTGATGCCGACGGCAATCCGCCTTCTCAGGTGATCATCGTCCCCAAGGGTTCCTTCATCGATGTGGAGGAAGATGAATACTATTACGATTCCGTGCTGTGGGCGAAGGCCCAGGGCATCACCGCGGGCTATGGCAGAGAAGCGACCTTCTGCCCGGATCTCGCCTGCACCCGGGCCCAGGTGGTGACCTTCCTGTGGCGGGCCGCCGGAAGTCCCGCCCCCGCCTCTGGGGAGAATCCCTTCACGGATGTCCCCGGTGATACCTGGTATTCCGACGCGGTGCTCTGGGCCGTGGAGGAGGGCATCACCAACGGCTATGGCAGCGAGACCACCTTCTGCCCGGATGAGACCTGTACCCGGGCCCAGGTCGTCACCTTCCTGCACCGCTATGAGGGAACGGAAGCGCCCCAGTCCGCGGAGAACCCCTTCGTAGACGTGCCCGCCGGCGAATGGTACCACGACGCGGTCCTCTGGGCGGCGGAACAGCAGATCACGGCCGGCTATGGCGACAGCACCACTTTCTGCCCCGACCTGGTCTGCACCCGTGGCCAGATCGTCACCTTCCTGTACCGGGCCATGCAGTAACATATCATTGGAACACCCATCGGAGAACCGATGGGTGTTCTGCTGTGTGTCAGAAAATAGATGTCATTGCGAGGGCCGCAGGCACGTGGCAATCTCCCCGGTCTTCCGTGACCTTTCGACGATAGAATTGGTAGGATATGCCCGGAAATGCTAAGTTTATTGTCATCAAACTGTGGTGCGCCGCCGTAGGGGATTGCCCCGCCAGCGTGCGCGCTGGCTCGCAATGACAGTGGGAGTTGGTACATGGGTGCACCGTTTTAAACAGAGCGAAAACCGCGATTTGCTTTCAGTACAGCGGTTTTGACAGCCCCAAAACCGCCGGATTTCCGGCGCCATTTTGCTGTCTCTGGAATGGCAAAAAATTCGTAATTTTTTGTAACTTTTTATACCGTGTATTCATTGACTTTTGGGCCCCGGCATGGTAAACTTGGGTAAGGTTAAATTAAGATATCAGGGGGAGTGTTTGTCTTCGGCGGTTTGGGTGACAAAAATGCCGGATGATCCCCGCTGATCTGCGAAGGAGCCCCCATGAGAGTTAAGGATAATTTTATTTTCCGCAGGATCGCCGATGAGCATCTGCTGATCCCCACGGGCGAAGCCGCAATGCATGTGAAGGGCCTCATCGCCCTGTCCGAAAGCGGCAGCCTGCTTTATCAAAAACTCCGGAATGAATGTTCCAGAGCGGACCTGGTCGCCGCGCTGATGGCTGAGTACGATGTGACGGAAGCCGTGGCGGGGGAGGACGTGGATGCCTTCCTGGACCAGATGCGCCAGCTGGATATGCTGGTGGAGGAATAAGTATGGCAAAGTATCTGAAAAAGGAAGAGAAAAAGCCCCTCTGGCCGAAGGTCATCCTCCTGGTGATCCTGGCGGCGGTGCTGATTGCCCTTGTGGTATTCGTCCTGTCCGGGAGGGAAGAGCCTTCCCCGGAGAAGGACGTGAGCACCGAACCGGCGCCGGCGGAGACCGCCGCCGTGACGGAGGGGGCCGATGTCCCGGAGCCCACGGAAATGGCCGCGGTGTCCGTGGAATATCCCCTGGCGCTGGAAGGCGGAAGCCTGCAGATCGCCAGCCTGTTCCAGTATGACGGCATCAACCCCGACTGCGGCAACCAGGAGGGGGAGGATATCGCCTCCATCATGCTGACGAACACCTCCGGCGCCTACCTGTCGGAAGCGCTCATCACTCTGGAGCTGTCCGATGGAACTTCGGCAGTTTTTGCCGTTACCGATCTTCCCGCCGGGAAAACCGCCATGGTCTTCTCCCGGGATAATGTGTCCATTGCTTCGGATACCGTCTGCGTCAGCGCCGCCTGCGAAGCGGTGTGGGATGACGCGTCCCCGATGCCGGACCAGATCGCCGTCTCCGCGGAGGGGATGCTGGTCACGCTGACCAACAATTCCGGCGAGGACATTTCCGAACTTGTTGTTTATTGCCGCAGTCCTTTTGGTGAGGAATATTTCGGCGGCATTACATATCAATACACTGTTAACGATTTTTCCGCGAACGGAACCGCGACGGTGGAGGCCTGGGACTGCGTCATGGGCATCGCCGAAGTGGTCCGGATCGTGATCAACTAAGAATGAGAGGTATCTGTATGAAGAAATATGTGAAGCCCGAGCTCTTCTACGAGCGCTTTGAGTTATCGCAGCATATTGCCGACTGCGCATGGGAATTACAGCTGGCCAGTAAGGAAGCCTGCATTGCGCAGGGCGATCCCGAAATGGGTATGGGCAGTCTGGGTACCCTGTTTACCACGCTTCAGAGCTGCTATAATAAGACGGATGAGGGCTATCAGGCCTACTGCTACACCAACGGTACTGCCGGTGTCAATGTCTTCCGGTCCTGATTCCCAACCACAGCCCTGTTTCATCTGCGTCGCGGGATTGACCCTGCGGATCGAGACCGATCGGGTCCTGGAAGAGGAGGCGCGTTTCCGCCCCTTCCTGACTGGGGAACAAACGCCTGACTTTCGGATCACCTTCCGCCAGGTGGACGAGCTTCCGCCGATCCCGGCGGAGGTGCTGTACGAGTCCGACTGCTACCGGGTCCACCCGGACGGACGGGGCGGTTATCTGCGGAGCTTCTTCGACGCCCCCAGAGACCTGACTCCCTACGCGGTGGCGGTTTATGATTATCCCGCCGGACAGATTCGGATCGATTATCTGGAAAAAGGCGCCAAGTGCGTATCGGAAATGCACAACAGCTTCTTCCACCTGGGCTTTGAAGCACTGCTGATCCACCGCCGTCGGCTGTGTCTCCACGCTGCCTGCGTCGAAACCCCGCTGGGCGGCATCCTGTTTTCCGGCCAGTCCGGCATCGGAAAGTCCACCCAGGCGGAGCTCTGGTGCCGATACCGGGGCGCGAAGCAGATCAACGGCGACCGGCCCATCCTTTCCCAAGGGGAAGACGGCTGGCTGGCCTGGGGATCCCCCTACGCGGGCTCTTCCCGGTGCCATCTCAATGAAAGCTGCCCGGTGACGGCCATCGTCATGCTGCGCCAGGCGAAGGAATGCAGCCTGCGGCGGCTGAGTCCGCCGGAAGCTTTCCGGGCGGTCTGGTCCGGCATCACCATGCACAGCTGGGACGAAGCCTTTGTGGAAAAAGCCTGTGACCTGGCGCTGGAGCTGACCGGCGCGGTGCCGGTTTTTGAATTCAGCTGCACGCCGGACGAGGCGGCGGTAAATTATCTGGAAAAGGGGCTGCGGGAATGGAAGCTGTGAATATGCGTGAAATGCCCCCCAGCCGGGCCCTGACGGACTTCCTCTATCGGAAGGCCAGCCACCTGCGGATCCCCCTGAGCGGGACCTTCGAGCTTTCCCCGGTCTGCAATTTCTCCTGCCGGATGTGCTACGTCCGCAAGACCCGGGAGGAGGTGCGAAACAGCCCCCGGAAGATCATGACGCTGGAGGACTGGCTGCGGATCGCCCGGGAAGCCCGGGAGGAAGGCATGCTCTACCTGCTGCTGACCGGCGGCGAGCCGCTGCTGTGGCCGGATTTCTGGACGCTGTATGACGCGCTGATCGACATGGGCTTCCTGATCTCCATCAACACCAACGGTTCCCTGATCGACGAGGCGGCCATCGCCCATTTCCGGAAAAAGCCGCCCCAGCGCATCAATATCACATTGTACGGCGCCGGAGACGGGACTTACCAAAACCTGTGCGGCATCCGGGGGGTGTTCACGAAGGTGGACGCCGCCATCCGGGGCCTGAAGGAAGCGGGCGTCACCGTCAAGCTCAATTGCTCCCTGACGCCGGAAAACGCGGCGGACCTGGACTGGATCATCGATTATGCCCAGGCCCGGGACGTGGTGGTGTCAGTTGCCACCTACATGTTCCCGCCGGTGCGGCGGGACCCAGAGCGGTTCGGCGTCAACGAACGCTTCACGCCGGAGGAATCGGCCGCGTACTTGATGCGCTATCTCCGGCGGGACCGGGGAGAGGAGGCCTATCAGCATTATCTGAAGGGCATTCTGGATGGCTTTGTGGAGCCGCCGGGGCTGGATGAGAGCTGTGTGGACCCGGTAGACGGACAGATCCGCTGCCGGGCGGGCAAGGCGTCCTTCTGGATCACCTGGGACGGATGGCTGACGCCCTGCGGCATGATGCCTGAGCCGAAGGTGGACCTGAAGACGGAGCCCTTCGCCGGCGCCTGGAAGGCGCTGACGGAGCTGGCGGCCGGTCTGCGGCTGTCGGGCGTCTGCGACAAATGCGCCAATAAGGACATCTGCCACCCCTGCGCGGCGATCGCCTACGCGGAGACGGGGTCCAGCTCCGGGATCCCCACCTACATGTGCCGGGCGACCCGGGAGATGTGCCGGGTAGCGCGGGAGACGCTGGGAAGCGAAATGTAAAACCTGCCTTTAGGGCATGAAAATATGGAATTTGTAAAAAATTACCGAGGAGGTAAAGAATATGAACAAGCTCAAGCGATTTTTGGCGTTGTTTCTGGTACTGTGCATGACGCTCAGTGTTGTGCCTTTCAGCGCCTTCGCTTCCGAGAGCACCGATCCGGCCGGCGATACCGCGCCTGTGGCCGATGCTCCTGAAGGCGAGAATGAGATTTCCGAGGAAGAGGCTTCCGTGGAAGAAGCCGCTGCGGAAGCAGCCGCCGCGGCGGTGCCCGTGGTGGCCAGCGAGGACGATGGCATTATGACTGTCGCTTCTGTTTCCAGCAAGCCTGCTGACGGAACCACCACCGGCCAGCCCTTCTCCAGCGACACCGGCGGCAGTAATTATTTCCGTATTCCTGCCATCGTTACCCTGAGCGACGGCACTCTGGTCGCCGCGGCGGACGCACGCTGGAACCATACTCAGGATGCTGCAAACATTGATACTCTGGTGTCCTATTCCAAGGACAATGGTGCGACTTGGAATTATACTTTCGCCAACTACATCGATGATACCAGCGGTGGCACCAACAGCACCGACTACGAGGCTGCCACTTTCATTGACCCCGCTCTGGCAGTGAAGACTGTGGACGGCGTGGACACCATCTATATGCTGGTGGATCTGTTCCCCGGCCAGACCTCTTATTCCAACTGCATTGCTGTTGCCAATGCAGGCACCGGCTATGATGATAACGGTTATCTGAAGCTGAGAGACAGCGCTTCTTCCAGCTCCTATAATTATTATCTGAAGGACGGCAAGATCTACGACAACTCTACCAACACCGATCAGGGTTACACTGTTGACGCTTATTTCAACGTTTCCAAGGACGGAACTGCACTGGGTAACCTCTTCAACTATGATCAGACTGGCTTCTATGTCCTGCAGACCAGCTATCTGTACCTGACCAAGTCCACCGACGGCGGTGCTACCTGGTCCGAGCCCCAGATGCTGAACAGCCAGGTGAAGGACTCTTCTGAGAAGTTCTACGGCGTCGGCCCCGGCGCGGGTCTGGTGACTTCTGATGGCACCATCATGTTCACCTGCTATACCTATAATGGCGGCGACGGCTTTACCAGCACCATCTACTCCACGGACAACGGTGCTACCTGGGAGCGCGGCGCGAATCTGAGCTCTCAGTCCTCCGAGGCTGCTCTGGCGGAGGCAAATGGCCAGGTCTATCTGTTCAACCGCTATGGTCAGTGCTGCTATACTTCCGATTATGGCGAGAGCTGGACTTATCTGAGTGAGAATGCCGGTTATGCTACCGGCTGCCAGCTGTCCGCGATCACTTATTCCAAGCTGATCGACGGCAAGACTGCGATCCTCCTGTCTGCCCCCAGCAGCGGCCGTTCTAACGGCAAGATTTTTGTCGGTCTGGTGAATGAGGATAAGTCCATCTCCTGGAACTATACTTATTCCGTCAACAGTGGTACTTACCAGTATTCCAGCCTGACGGAGCTGTCTGACGGCTCCATCGGTCTGCTGTATGAAAGCGGCAGCGCGGCTATCACCTATACCAATCTGGCGATCGCCGATATCGCCAGCGGCGCGGAGATCAGCGAATCTGTGGATTCCAGTGAGGACGAGAGCACCGATGACTCTGAGTCTGAGGCTCCCAAGGGTTCCACTGTTGAGGTTACCCTGAAGGTGGGCGAGTCTTCCGAGACCTATCAGGATGTCACCGGCAACTATGCTTCCACCGCGACCATCGCTGACGCTACCATTGCTGCCATGACCGTGAGCGGTGACCATGTTGCGGCTTCCAGCGGATATGAGCAGGCAACGTCCATCACCAGCGGCAATAGCTATATTCTGGGCAATGGCACGCAGTATCTGGTGCTCAATGGCACTTCTCTGACCTATACCACTGATCCCGCTCAGGCTACCCAGTGGACCATTACCTCCTCTGGCAATGGTTATACCATCAAGTCTGGCAGCTACTATCTGTATGCTCAATATAGTTATCACCAGGGGTATACAGTCAGCGCCAACAACTCTTCTTATACTTGGTTCTGGAGCAGCTCTAATGGCTTCTATATTTCCAGATTTAGTACTTACTATCTGACTTATTCCAACAATGCGTGGACTATGAGCAGCCGTTCTTCTTCCACCAAGACTCATGCGTATTCCGGCTCTACCGCAACCGATGCGTATGATTACACGGATGTGTACTTTACCGGCGTGAATGTCGGCACCACCACCGCAACCGTTGGCAGTGTGACCTATAAGATCACCGTCACTCCTGCTGAGAAGACGCTCAGCATCCAGCCTGGCAAGAGCATTACCTGCCCTGCGACGGGTTCTGTAACTCTGGCAGGTAGCTATGCAGGTGTTACCGTCAGCCATAACAGCACCGACGGCACGCTGACCTTCACTGCCGGTGAGACGGAAGACACCTACGGCCCCTATCTGATCGGCAACACCCAGTATACCATCGTTGTGGCGGATGTTCCTGACTGTGTTGATCTGGGATCCTCTCCCTTTACCAGCGGTACGGGTAATTACAGCGGCAGTACCGTCACTAAGGTCACGATTTCCCCCGAACTGAGCTATGATCTGAATCTGAACATTTCCGGGACGAACATCACCTGGACCTCTCTGGACGAAAGCATCGCAACCGTTGATCAGAACGGTAAGATTACCGGCGTTGCAGTGGGCAACACCTATGTTACCTGCACGGTCGATGGCGTCACTTACGCAATCCCTGTCGTGGTTCTGGACACTGTGGATGAAACCAAGACTGCCGCAGCTAAGGGTAATACCGATCTGTATATTGCTGAGATCACCAATACCCATGTGGTATACAGCATTGATATGTCCACTGAATTCCTGGAAGCCCAGGAAGGCGAAATTATTTATGTTGAGTACAGATATGGCGCAAGCAAATCCTATGGCTTTGCGATCAACTTCTTTGGCGCGGAAGACGAAGGACATGCTCTGACCTATATGGCTGCCACAAATTCTAACGGTTACTATTATTCGCTGTATTCTACTAATGATGTTACAGCCCTGAGCGCGTATACAGCCGGCGCTATAAATAATGCCAAAAATTACTGGACAGACGCCGAACCGCAGGAACTGCTGGAATACGCAATTGAAAATGGTTATGACGGAACCATGGGCTGGACAAGAGGCAGTTCGAATACTGGTACCACACTCTATTCCTCTCTGACTTTCCGCTCTCAGAAGCTGCCCACCGTCACTAAGGAGATCGTCTCTGTTGGCGGCCAGGACTATGTTGAGGGTATGACCGCAAAGGAGGGTGATGTGATCAAGTTTAAGGTCACCGTGACGCAGTACGCGACTACCGAAGCGATCACCTATGATAATGATACCCTGACCGAAACGCTGGTTCCCCTCTCCGGAAGCAGCTACAGTGTTACCGATTTCCTGGCTGATACCACGCTCTCCACGAATAAGACCTACGAATATGAGGTGTCCTATACCATTACTGAGAGTGATCTGGACAAGCTGATCACCAATACTGTAAGCCTGTCTTACACCTATGACGCGCCTTACAGTGACGGTAATTTCTCCGCAAGCGCGGATGCTTCCGCCAAGATCACCGCGACCACCTATACCGCAACCGATTATGTGATCGATTTCGGCCTGCCTGTGACCTTTAATATCGCTGGTTGGGGCACCACTGACGTGACTGGCATCTCCGCCCTGTATGCGGATGTGTCCATTTCCGGCAACCATAATGATGGTTATACCATTACCTACACCCCCAATACGATCCTGAAGGGCGTGGATACGGTTACCATGACCAATGACGCGGGCGCTGAGTTTACCTTCAAGGTCTACCCCGCGACCACCGTCTACTACGAGGAAGGCTTCCTGACCGGCTTTACCGGCACCTGGACCAGCCAGGGCAGCAAGGGCAGCGGCACCCAGAAGACCCAGATCCTGGGCGGCAGCAACACCGATAACTACGGTTATGACGTAGCCTATCGTTCCGATGCGCCCGACGGCAGCAATTCTCAGGCCTCCACCTCCACCAACGGCTCCACCGCTTCCTTCACCTTCACCGGCACCGGCTTCGACCTCTACGCCAACTGCGCCACCGATACCGGCTATGTCGCCGTCCAGGTCAAGGACGCTTCCGGCAACGCTGTGAAGCTGTACATGGTCGATACCCTTGCCAAGAGCGGTGATACCACGGCTACTGACAAGCAGGGCTACCCGCTGTACAGCCTGCCCATCGTCTCCGAGCAGGGCCTGGCCTACGGCACCTACACCGTCACCCTCACCAAGGTCATCGACGGCAAGGCCGTGAACATCGACGGCGTCCGCATCTTCGGCACCGTCCAGGAGGCCGCCGGCAGCGCCAGCGTCTACTACGCTGACAAGGAAGACCATCCCGACTACTATCAGCTCCGCGACTATGTGCTGAAAGCACTCAATGTGGATGCCGGCACCAGTGAGGACTACAGCACTCTGTACGACCAGATCTATGCCGAGGTCGGCACCGAGACGGTTGCCGCAGTGCTGAAAAACAGCGCATACAATGGCGCGGGTGCTCAGGACCTGCTGGACAACGGCCCCAAGAATGAGCTGTTCCTGTGGCCCGGCGAGGCCCTGGTCTTCACCGTCTCCACTGACCGTGTCGTGCAGATCGGCCTGAAGGCGCCCAATGGTACTCCTGGTTTTTCTATCACTGTGGGCAGCAATGTCATGCTCAGCGATACCCTGAATACCAGCACCGATATGTTCTATGATGTGGTTGGCCAGGCAAATGCTGTGACTGATTACACCATTATCATCAACAACACCGGCTCCACCGGCATCCTCTCCGTTACCGATCTGAAGATCTGCGACGATCCCAACGCTACCTTCCTGCCCCTGACCCAGGAGGACATCGAGACCGCTCTGGGCGCCATGGGCTTCGGCAGACCCGAGGAACCCAACAAGCCCGGCAAGAACCCCTTCGTGGACGTTCCCGAGGGCAAGTGGTACCATGACCCCATCAAGTGGGCCGTGGAGCACGGCATCACCAACGGCTATGAGGGCACCGACCGCTTCGGTGTCGGCGACGGCTGCACCAGAGAGCAGTTCGTGACCCTGCTGTGGCGTGCCGAGGGCTCCCCCGAACCCACCACCACCGAGAATCCCTTCTCCGATGTGGTCGAGGGCAAGTGGTACTACGAGGCCATCCTGTGGGCCGTGGAAGAGGGCATCACCAATGGCTATGCCGATTCCGACCGCTTCGGCGTCGGTGACCTGTGCACCCGCGGCCAGGTCGTGACCTTCCTGCACCGCTATGCCGGCGAGCCCGCGCCTGCCACCGAGGAGAACCCCTTCACCGATGTGGCCGAGGGCAAGTTCTACTACACCGCCGTCCTGTGGGCCGCGGAGAACGGCATCACCAACGGCTATGAGGGCACTACTGAGTTTGGCCCCATGGACATCTGCGCCCGTGAGCAGATCGTCACCATCCTGTACCGTTACTTCAACTAAGCGGCGGCAGGTACAAATTCCACCCAGCAAAAGCCCGGTTCGGTCCCCAGACCGAACCGGGCTTTGAATTTCCCCTGTTGCGGGTGTTCTGTTTTGAATTGTAGTTTGTGGCTCTATTTACACACCATCGTAGGGACCGGCGTCCTCGACGGTCCGGCGGCAATACGCCACATTTTCGCACCGTTTTCGGCAAATTCGTAGTTTGTACGTTGCGGACCGTCCGGGAGGCCGGCCCCTACGGTGTGTTACGCATCGGAACGCCAAACTACAATTTACTCTCCCCCAACACATCACCTCAGAGGAACCGAATCTTGACAATTTGTTAATATATTATATAATAAGTATAAAATGCGAAAGAATGGGTTTGTTGCGAAATTTGAGGGGAATTTGGGGAGATAGACAGATGAGAATCATAGAAGAAATCAGGGGAAACCACAGGAAGTATATCCTGATGCTGCTGGATATGCTGTTCTTTGTCGTCATCGACTGCGTGTTTTATGTCCTTTCTACCGTCGGCTCGCTCAGCAACAGCGCGGCTGTGGGAAGTTTGGGGATTTTTGTCAGAAATTCCGTCATCATTCTGGCTTCCGTCATGCTGGTCCGGGTGGTGCTTGGCATCTATCGGACGGTCTGGCGGTATACCAGCACCCGGTCCTATTTTAATCTGATCCTGTCGGATCTGGCCGGCGGCATCCTGGCGCTGCTGGTGATGCAGTTCTCCGGGTCCTACAAGGGTATCTGGCACTGTGTCGCGGTGGTTTCCCTGACGGCCCATGCCTCGCTGCTGGCGCGGCTGAGCTACCGCCTGTGGTACAAAAAGAAAAATGATATCAAAAGCGACGCTACCCGGAAGAATACCGCCATCGTCGGTGCCGGGCAGCTGGGCACCTATCTGGCCAACGACCTGCGGACCAATGCCAACTCCCGCTTCAATCCCATCTTCTTCATCGACCTGGACCGTGATAAGATCGGCAACACCGTGGCAGGCCTAAAGGTCTACGACGAGGAGCAGGCGAAGGATTATATTGAGAAGTATTCCATCACCGATGTCATCATCGCCATTTCTGATACCAACAGTGAGCGTATCTCCCGCCTTTACCATTTCTACCGGGACATGGGCTGCAGCGTCAAGATCTTTGACTCCCTGGTCCATGAGGGCGCGGAGGGAAGGCACGGCGGAGTCCGTGAATTCCAGATCGAGGATCTGCTGTTCCGCAAGCCTCTGAAGATCAACGACCAGAAGGTGCTGGATTACTACGCGGGCCGGACCGTCATGGTCACCGGCGGCGGCGGTTCCATTGGCAGCGAGCTCTGCCGCCAGATCGCCCACTGCGGTCCGAAGAAACTGATCGTGGTGGATAATTATGAAAACAATGCCTACGACATCCAGCAGGAGCTGATCCGGATCTATGGCGACAAGCTGGATCTGGATGTGGAGATCGCCTCTGTACAGGATCTGCGGCATCTGGAGCATGTGTTCAGCAAGTACCGGCCGGAGATCGTGTTCCACGCCGCGGCCCACAAGCATGTCCCCTTGATGGAGCAGAGCGGCTACGAGGCGGTGAAGAACAACGTCCTCGGTACATACAACACCGCCAACATGGCCGAAAAATACGGCGCGGAGAAGTTCATCCTGATCTCTACGGACAAGGCCGTCAATCCCACCAATGTGATGGGCGCCACCAAGCGGGTGTGCGAAATGATCATCCAGTGCCGCCGTGACAGCGCCACCAGCTTTGCCGCGGTGCGCTTCGGTAATGTGCTGGGCTCCAACGGCTCCGTGATCCCCTTGTTCAAAAAGCAGATCGCCGCCGGAGGCCCCGTGACCATCACGGACAAGCGCATCATCCGCTATTTCATGACTATCCAGGAAGCCAGCCAGCTGGTGATCCAGGCCGGCGCCATGGCCCGGCGGGGCGAGCTCTTTGTGCTGGATATGGGCAAGCCTGTGAAGATCTATGATCTGGCGGTGAACATGATCAAGCTCTCCGGGCTGGTGCCGGAGGTGGACATTCCCATCGTGGAGGTGGGCCTGCGGCCCGGCGAGAAGCTCTATGAGGAGCTGCTGATCCGGACCGAGGAGCTGGATAAGACGGAAAACGACATGATCTTCATTGAACGGGACGCGGCCCTCACCCGGGAAGAGGTGGAGGCCAAAGTCAGATGTCTGCGCAAAGCCGCGGCGGACTGGGATGACGGAAACGCGCCCTGCGCCCGGAAGATCCTGCAGGCGGTGGTCCCCACCTTCTGCGATCCCGAGGAGCTGAACCGGAAGGCGGCCGACGCGGAAGAAATGCAGGTCGCATTGTAAAGAGGTAATCGTATGAAAGGAAAAACTGTTTTTAAGGTAATTCTGCTGGTCGTTCTGCTGCTTTTGCTGGCGGTGCTGTCCGTTGTGGCTTATATCACCGCCAAGCTGGACCTGATCCAGTTCGCCGATGAGGTGGATAACAGCGCTTATCAGGAGACGCTGGTCCTGGAGCAGACCGATGAAGAAGAGGAAGAGGGCCTTGCCATCGACATTGAGGGCCTGGAGCAGGTGGAAACGCTGCCGGTGATCCCGGAGGGCGAGATCTGGGAAGAGGAGGATGTGCTCAACATTCTGGTCCTCGGTACCGACGAGCGCACCAAGGAGCTGAATGTCAATGCCCGCAGTGACGCTATGATCCTGGTGTCCATCAACAAGAAGGATAATACGGTGAAGCTGGTGAGCCTGGAGCGCGGCATGGGCGTGCCGATCCTGGATGGCCAGTACGAGGGTAATTACGACATTTTGACCCATATCTTCCGCTACGGCGGCGCCGATCTGGTGACCCGGACCGTCCGGGAGGTGCTGAAGGTGGATGTGGACTACTATGTCCGGTTCAATTTCTACGCGGTGAAGCAGATCGTGGATATGGTGGGCGGCATCGACATGGAGCTGACCGCTGCCGAGGCATCGAGACTGAATGGCAGCGATATCTCCAAGAACGCCACGACGGACGATCAGAAAACGCTGGTGGAGGGCATGAACCATCTGGATGGCGGCGTGACGCTGGCCTTTGCCCGGCTCCGTTCCATCGACAGCGACTGGCGGCGCATCGAGCGCCAGCGGAAGGTGATCATCGCCATGGTGGACGCGCTGAAGGACTCCACCCTGACGGAGCTGAATGACCTTGTCACGGAAGCGCTGCCCATGGTGCAGACGAATCTGACCAAGCTGGAGATCGCGGAGCTGATGCTCTACGCGCCTAAATTCCTCAGCGCCAGCTTCGATCAGATGACCATCCCCAAGCAGGGGACCTACGGCGGCGCTACCGGTCTCCACGGCCAGGGTATGTTCGCGCCGGACTACGAGCTGAACAGCCAGATCCTCCATGATTTCCTCTACGGGACCGAGGGAGAAGACTGAACACCCATCCCCCGCACGGCAGTGCGGGGGATCTTTGCGTGTAAGGGATGGGGGATTGCGCTGATATATGCTACCGTAGGGACAGGCGTCCTCGACGGTCCAGCAGCAATCTGTCATGTCTTGCGCCGAGTTCGGCAAATTCGCTGTCTGCACGCTGTGGACCGTCCGGGAGGCCGGTCCCTACGGTGTATTGAGAAACTGCAATTTGAAGGACAACGAAACACCCCGAGCTTTTCCGCAAGATTCGCTATTGAATCCGTTTTTCCGGCGTGGTATAATAGAAAACATCATGTGGGATCCTGTCCGGATCCCAAAGAGGTGGAAGAAGATGTACAGAAAATTTTTGAAGCGGCTGATCGATCTGGTGCTGTCTCTCATCGGCCTGGTGGTCCTGGCGATCCCGATGGCTGTTTTCGCGGTGATCGTCAAGCTGGATTCCAAGGGCCCGGTGCTGTTCTGGCAGAAGCGGGTGGGTATCCATAAGAAAACCTTCATGATGCCGAAGTTCCGCACCATGTATACCGAGACCCCAGCGGAGATGCCGACCCATCTGCTGTCGGACCCCCAGCGGTGGATCACGCCGGTGGGCAAGGTGTACCGTAAAATGTCCATTGATGAACTGCCCCAGCTGTGGTGCATCTTCACGGGCAAAATGAGCATCATCGGCCCCCGTCCCGCCCTCTGGAATCAGGAGGACCTGATCGCCGAGCGGGATAAGTACGGCGCCAACGATGTGCGCCCGGGCCTGACGGGCTGGGCCCAGATCAATGGCCGGGATGAGCTGGAGATCGATGTGAAGGCCCGGCTGGATGGCGAATACGTGGAGAAAATGAGCTTCCTGTTCGACTGCCGCTGCTTCTTCGGCACGATCCTGGCGGTACTGCGGCATGACGGCGTGGTGGAAGGCGGCACGGGAGCGAAGAAAGATGCGTAAGATCCTGATCCTGACCAATCACTCCTATATGCTCTATCGGTTCCGCGGGACCCTGGCGGCGATCCTTTCATAATGAAAACCCCTCGTGATATTACATCACGAGGGGCTGTTTTATTTGATAATGCCATATTCTCTCAGCAGCTCGACGCGCTGATTGCCGATTTTCAGCGCCTCCGCGCCGCGGTTCCCGCCTTCGGACCGGGATTCCCGGTGGTACCGTACCATTCGGCTGACCCAGGCGGCGGGGAGGAGCCAGGGGCGGTCCTTCAGATAGGGATACCGGCCTTCCAGCTTTTTGGCCGGGGGGAAGAGGGAGAGCAGCACCGCGTTGCCGGTCTTCCGGCCCTGCTTTCCGGCGGCCACGGCGTCCAGAGTGATGCTGCTGCTGTGGCTGCGGCTCGTGCTGGCGGAGCCGTAAACGCCGCCGGCCAGCAGGTCTTCCAGCATGGGGCCCTCGTCTACGGAAATTTCACGCCATTGCCGGGGATAATGGGCCCGCTCCGGGTCGAAGACCAGATGGTTCCGGCCAATTTCAAAAACGGCGGCGGCGAAGCGGTCCGCCCGGATCTCCCGGCAGTGGTCCAGGACTGCCGCCCAGTCGATCCCGCTGCCATGGACGTTGGCGTACATCACGATATCGCAGACCTGGCGGATGCCGAAGCCGCTGTGGAGAAAATGCTTGAAGGCGTGGCAGACCAGATAGAACAGGTGATCCGTCGGGCACATGGTGCGAACGGGCGTGCCGTCGATGGTCTCCTCCACAGCCCGGTCGAAAACGCCTTCAAAAAAACGGTTCAGATCGCCGTAGGCTTCCGACTCCGGCGGGAAAAGATGACGGTGCAGCTCGATGTAGAGGGGGCCGTCCTTTTTGCGGTAGGGGATCTCATAGGCATCGGCAAGGCCCTCGGGGGACTCGGTGGTGGTCATGCCGCAGTCCGTCAGCAGCTGATGACAGCGCCCGAAGGCACCGGCGGGGATCAGCAGATCCTCATCACTGGAGGTCCGGTGATCCGGCAGGGGATAAAGATTGCGGCAGATGATGCCCTTCACCACCAGGGTGGGGATGCCCGCGGCCTGAAGCCGGCGGGACAGGTTCAGAAAATCCCAGCTTTTCTGGGCCTGGGCGATGATCTGCTGCCGGACCTGCAGGCGGACGGGCGGGAGGAACGGCGCGTTCTTCAGCTCCGGGAGACTGTGGACCGTCTCAAAGACCAGGGGCAACAGGTGGTGCTGCCGGGCCAGCTCCATGAGCCGGGCCCATTCCTCCGGGGAAAGCTCCGGGGACCCTTCCAGCGGCTGGCCGGCCAGGGCGGACCGCAGAATATTCAAAAAAGCCTGATGCACACGTTCCACAGCGGCGCTCCTTTCCTGTTTCTGCTGATAACTATATCATAAAATCCCCGCCGATTCAATAAGGCGGCGGGGAAAAGAGTGGGCGGATGCGCATTGACAATAGAGATTGGATGTGATATTCTTATAAAGGACTTTTATGGGTTCTGCGCAATTTTTGCGCAAGAATGATTCGATAATCTGGAAATTGAGAGATGCGCGTCTATGGCTTTTTTCCGCTCCGCGAAGAGACAATTTGATAAGGAAAGCCCGGAGCAGATGAAGCGGGAGCTGGGGTGGCTCTGGGGCCGCATGCTGGAGTACCGGCGGATGATCCTTCTGGTGGGCATCCTGGGGCTCTGCGGCACGGTGATGAGCCTGGTGTCCAGCGTGGCTTCCAAGTACCTGATCGACGCCGTCACCGGCTATAGCACCGGGACCATCGGCCGGGCCGCGGCCATGATGGTGACCATGATGGTGGGCAGCCTGATTTTGCAGGCGGTCTCCTCCCGGGTCAGCGCCTCCGTCCATATCCGGGTCCGCAACCGGATGCAGCATACCACCTACGGCCGGATCCTCCGGGCTGCCTGGGAGGCGCTGGAGCCTTACCGCAGCGGCGACCTGCTGAACCGCCTGAATTCGGACATCAATACCGTGGCCGATGGCATCATCAGCTTTCTGCCCAGTCTTGTGACCTCCGGGGTCAAATTCCTGGGTGCCTTCTGCATCATGATGTATTATGATCCCACCATGGCGCTGATCGCCCTGATCGGCGCGCCGGTGACGCTGCTGCTGTCCCGGTTCCTGATGGGAAAGCTCAGACGGCACAATCTGGAAATGAAGGAGTTGACCGGCGAGGTCATGTCCTTTCAGGAGGATTCCTTCCGGAATCTGACCAGCATCAAGGCCTTTGCCGTCACCGACCGGTATGAGGAGGAGATGGGCAAGCTCCAGGGGGAGTATGCCGACGCCTATCTGTCCTTCAATTCCTTCCAGATCGGCATGTCCTCCCTGCTGTCGCTGGTGGGCATGCTGGTGACCGCCGCCTGCTTCTGCTGGGGCGTCTATCAGCTGTGGGCCGGGGAGATCACCTACGGCTCCATGACCATGTTCCTCCAGCTGGCCACGACGCTGCGGAGCTCCTTCTCCGCCCTGGTGTCACTGGCCCAGCAGACCATTTCCATCACCACCTCCGCCGGCCGCATCATGGCGGTGGAGGAGCTCCCCGGGGAGAACGCGGAGGTTCCCGCGGGCTTTGGGGAGGAAGCGGAGGTGGAGGTCTCTCTGGAGCGGGTCTCCTTCCAGTACCAGAATGGGGACAGTGTGCTCCACACCTTTGATTTTACCGCCCGGCCCGGAGACCAGATCGCCATCACCGGCCCCTCCGGCGAGGGCAAGACCACGCTGCTGCGGCTGCTGCTGGGCCTGGTGGCCCCCTGTGAGGGAACCGCGGAGCTGGTGGGCGGCAGCGGGACCCGCTATCCCATCACCGCGGGCACCCGAAGCGTTTTTGCCTATGTCCCCCAGGGAAACAGCGTCTTTTCCGGCACCATCGCCCAGAATCTGCGGATCGTGGCCCCTGAGGCAACGGAAGCGGAGATGGAGCAGGCGCTGAAAACGGCCTGCGCCTGGGAATTCGTGAAGCAGTTCCCGGAGGGGGTGCATCATCCTCTGGGCGCCGGCGGACGGGGCATCTCCGAAGGACAGGCCCAGCGCCTGGCCATTGCCCGGGCACTGCTGCGCAAAGCGCCGGTACTGCTGCTGGACGAAGCCACCTCCGGCCTGGACGTGGCCACCGAGCGGCGGCTGATGGAGAACCTGCGGGAAAGCGGCCTGGTGCGCACCTGTATCCTGGTGACCCACCGGCCCGGCAGCGCGGAGTTCTGCAACCGTACTTATGAGATCCATCACGGACATGTGACTGAGGTGGATTATGGAGCATAAACTGCGGATCCTGCCGCCGGAGGTGCTGATGGAGCAGCTGCTGGGACTGCTGGAGGAAGCGGATTCTGTGCCTCTGGTCATCAGCGGCAACAGCATGTCTCCCTTTCTGATCCATGGGCGGGACACGGTCTACCTGTCCAAAGTCACCGAGCCCCTGAAGCGGGGCGACATGATCCTCTACCAGCGCGCTTCCGGGGCCTATGTGCTCCACCGGATCTGCCGGGTGGAGGGAGAGACCTACTGCCTGGTGGGTGACGCCCAGTGCGTCATCGAGCCAGGGATCCGCCGGGACCAGGTCCGGGCCATCGTGACGGCTGTCCGCCGGAAGGAAAAGCTGCTGAAAAAGGGCAGCTTCTGGTGGGAATTCTTTGAGCATTTTTGGCTGAGGCTGATCCCGCTGCGGCAGCCGCTGGTCCGGATTTATTCGAGATTATGGAGAGAACGGAAATGATCGATCTGCACAGTCATATCCTGCCTGGGCTGGACGATGGCTCTCAAAACTTTGAAACTTCCCTGGAAATGGCGCGGCTGGCAGTGGAAAGCGGCGTCATCGCCATGGTCGCTACTCCCCACTGCGTCGGCGACCGGACCCGGGCGGTCCGGACGGCGGTGCTTCTGCTGCGGGATATGCTGCAGGAGGAGGGGATCCCCCTGCGGCTGTATATGGGCATGGAGATCTTCGGGACGGCGGATACCGCCCGGCTCCTGCTGGATAAGCGGCTGTTCACCATCAATAATTCCCAATATCCCCTGATCGAGTTTTCCTTCCACACCAGCGGCGCGGAGGAAACACGGATCCTGCGGGAGGTGCTGGAGGCGGGCTACCGGCCCCTGGTTGCCCATCCGGAGCGTTACGATTATATCCAGGAGGACCCGGAGCTGGTGAATCAATGGATGGAGATGGGCTGCCTGTTCCAGGTGAACCGGGGCAGTCTCATCGGCCGCTTCGGCGACGGCGCCCGGCAGATGGGCATGGAGCTGGTGAAGCGGGGCTTTGCCACCGTGGTGGCCAGCGACGCCCATTCCCCCACAAAGCGGACACCCTGGATGGGAGATGTCCGGGAGCTTCTGACGGAGGAGGTCTCTCCCGCCGCGGCGGAATTTTTGCTGCTGCGTAATCCCAGAAGCATCATCAGAAATGAAGAATTGCCCCCGGTTGAGCCGGAGTGGTTTTAATAAAGAGGCGAAGAAATATGAAGAAAAGGAAATTGCTCTGCCTGGTGCTGATCGCCGGGTGTCTGGCGGTATTTTTCGGCTACCGGCTGGTGGACCGGCTGGGCACCGATACGAAAGCGCCGGAGATCACCATCAGCCCGGAAACGCCCCAGGTCTCCGTCCGGGATTCCAGGGAGCTCCTGCTCCAGGGTGTGACGGCCGAGGATCGTACCGACGGCGATGTGACGGCCTCTTTGGTGGTGGAAAGCGTGAAGCTGACCGACAGCGATGGCACCGTCAATGTGACCTATGCCGCCTTTGACGCCGCGGGCAATGTGGCGAAAGCGGAGCGGCAGGCCCGGTATACCGACTATGAAAGCCCTAAGTTCTCCCTCAGTGAGCCCCTGACCTTTGCCCAGAACTCCGGCTTCAATGTCTTTGACATTGTAACGGCGGAGGATATGCTCGACGGCGATATCACCCACCGGATCCGTGTCACATCGCTGGATGAAAGCTCCATCACGGCCCTGGGCACCCATCAGATCGAGTTCCGGGTGAGCAACTCCATGGGTGAGACGGTGAAGCTGGTGCTTCCTCTGGAGGTGTATCTGGCCGGAAGCTATCAGGCGACGGTGGAGCTGACGGATTACCTGGTGTATCTGCCTGTGGGTTCCGCCTTCAATGCGTCCAGCTATCTGGAATCCTATACCAGAGCCGGCGATGTGGTGTCCCTGAGCGCCGGGATGCCCAGCGGCTATACCCTGCGGACCGATGGCACGGTGGATACCGGCACCCCCGGTGTTTACAGCGTGGACTACCGTGTGACCTATACCAAGGAGTATGCGGCTGATCCCAGCCTGAACCAATCCTATACCGGCTATACCAGACTGATCGTTGTGGTGGAAGGATAAAGCTTATGGAACATACAACTGAAAAAAATACAGCCGAGGCGGGCTTCCTGAACTTTGATCCCATCGTGCTGCTTCAGGATGTGGTGAAGCGCTGGCTGCTGATCCTGCTGGCGGCGCTGGTGGTGGGCGTGGGCTCCTATATCGTGACGGACATGTCCTACCAGCCGGTTTACCAGAGCACTATCACCTATGTGGTCTATACCCGCAGCAGCACCTCCACGGTGTACAGCAACCTGTCCTCCACCACCAGCCTGGCGTCGGTGTTTACGGAGCTGTTCAACAGCTCTATCCTGCGCAAGACGGTGCTGCAGGAGATCGGCATGACCTCCTTTGACGGCTCCATCAACGCGGCGGTGATCCCCGAAACCAACCTGCTGACGGTGAAGGTGACGGCATCGGATCCGAGAACAGCCTTCCGGGTGGCCCAGGGCATCCTCGATCACCATGAGACGGTGACCTATCAGGTGGTGGACGGCATTTCTCTGGAAGTGCTGCAAACCCCCGATGTTCCCACGGCTCCCAACAACTATGCCGACGCCATGGGACGGATGAAGAAAATGATGGTCCTGGCGGCTGCCGCTGCCGCGGTGGCGCTGGTGTTCCTGTCCTACAGCCGGGATACGGTCCGCAGCGGCAAGGAGGCCAAGTCCAAGCTGGACTGCAAGTACCTGGGTGAGATCCCCCATGAGGAGAAGTACAAGACCCTGGCTTCCCGCATCCGGCACAACAAGACCAGTATCCTGATCACCAATCCTGTCACCAGCTTCCGCTTTTTGGAGACCATCCGCAAGCTGCGCAGCCGTGTGGAGCAGCATATGCACGGCGGCAAGGTGCTGATGGTCACGAGCCTCCTGGAAAATGAGGGCAAATCTACGGTGGCGGCGAATCTGGCGCTGGCCATGGCTCAGAAGCATGGCAAGGTGCTGCTGATCGACTGCGACCTGCGCAAGCCTGCCTGCCACGCGCTGCTGGAGCAGCGGAATGTGAAATGCGGCCTGCGGGATGTGCTGACCGGAAAGGCGAGCCTTTCAGACGCTTTGATCCGGTATCGGAAGAGCAATTTGTATCTGCTGCTGGAGACCCGGGGTATGAAAAATTCCGGAGATCTGCTGGCCTCCGAACGGATGCGTGCCCTGCTGGACTGGGCCCGGCGGGAATTTGACTTCGTGGTGCTGGACCTGCCTCCCATGGCGGAGGTCTCCGACGCGGAGAGCCTCATGGAGCTGGCCGACGCCAGCCTGTTGGTGGTCCGGCAGAATGTGGCGGCGGCGCCTGCCGTCAATAAGGCCATCGCCTCTCTGGAGAGCGGCAAGGCCAAGCTGCTGGGCTGCGTGCTCAACAATGTTTATTCCACCGCCCTGTCCTCCGGCCAGGGCTATGGCTACGGTGGCTACGGAAAATATGGCAAGTACGGTCATTACGGTCATTATGGCCATTACGGCCACTATGGCACCGGGAAATAAGGAAAGGCTGCTGTTATGGAATTAGAAGAAAAAGAAGAACAGAAACTGGACCTGTTCGTATTGCTGGATGATTTCCTGAAGATCGCCCGGCGGCGGCTGAGTCTGGCGCTGGTGCTGATCCTGGTGTGCGGCGTGGGCCTGGCCGGCTACAAGTTTGTCAGTTATTCCCCGGTCTATACCGCCAGCGCGTCCTTCACCGTCAAGGTGGCGAATCCCCTGTACGCCAGTGTTTCCACCTATAATACGGCCACGGCGGAGCAGATGGCCAAGACCTTCCCCTATATCCTGACCAGCGGCGTGCTGCAGGAGCGGGTGAAGGAGCATCTGGGGATCTCCTATATGCCCAGCGTCTCCGTTTCCGCCAGTACCAATGCCAGCATCATCACCATGCGGGTGACGGATTCGGACCCCCAGCGGGCCTATGATGTGCTGAACGCGGTCATCGAGTATTACCCGGAGATCGCGGAGTTCGTGGTGGGCTCCACGGTGCTGGTGCTGCTGGACGAGACCGGCGTGCCTTCCCAGCCGGCGAACAGCCGGAATGTGACGGGCACGGCAGTCAAGGGCGTGATGCTGGGCGCGGCGCTGTGGGCGGTGCTGGTGCTGGTGGAGGCCTTCTCCAAGAGCACCATCCATAATGAGACGGAGCTGAAGCGGATGCTGAACATCCCCTGCATCGGCCAGGTCCCCGCGGTGCGCTCCAGCGGAAAGGCGGTCTGCCCCCTGGTGCATAAGAGCAAGAAGTATCCCGGCTTCGCGGAAGCGATGCGGCTGCTGCGGCTCCATGTGGAAAAGACCCTGGACGGGCAGGAGAAGAAGATCCTGCTGGTTTCTAGCGCCATCCCCGGCGAGGGCAAGACGACGATCTCCGTCAATCTGGCCATCTCCATGGCCCGGAAGGGCAAGCGGGTGCTGGTCATCGACTGCGACCTGCGAAATCCCTCTGTGGCGAAGGCGCTGCAGGTATCTGCCCAGAACTCTCTGCGGGATTACCTCCAGGGCAAGGTCACCGTCCGGGATATCCTGACGCCCACCGAGGTGGAGAATCTGTACATCATCTCCGGCGGCGTGGGCAGCAAGGGCTACACGGAGCAGCTTTCTCAGGAGCGGACGGCCCGGCTGATCCAGGCGGCCCGGAACCTCTTCGACTATGTGATCCTGGATACGCCTCCCTGCTCTCTGCTGGCGGACGCCTCTGAGGTGGCGGAAATGGCGGACTGCGGCCTGATGGTCATTCGCCAGGACTTTGCCTCCCGGGACCAGATCATGGACGGCATCCAGCGCCTGGGCGACGCCGACCTGCCCCTCATCGGCTGCGCCTTCAATGCTACCCGCAAGAGTATTGCCAGCGGCTATGGCTATGGCTACGGGTATGGTTATGGTTACGGCTATGGCTACGGTTATGGCTATGGAAGCAAGTCAAAATAAAACGAAACGCTCCCTCGAAAGAGGGAGCGTTATTTGCATATTACTGTTATTCCTGACGGAGGGTTTTGGCGAGGGTCGTGATCTTTTCACGGTAAGCCTTATTGAGCCGGCACATATACTCGGGCTTTCCGTCGAAGCGGCCGGTCTCTGCGTAGGTGACTGCGGCACAGTTCAGGCAGGTGTTCCGCTCGGGGCAGACCAGACAGTCCGGGCAGAGCCGGATGAGACCGCTTTCCCGGCGAAGGGTATCCCAGGAGGAAAGGAAACCGGTATCGAAGGGCCGGACAGTCGGACTGCCGAGCATACCGCAGGGAGTCATGCGGCCGTCCCAGGTGATCCAGAACTGGGATCTTCCGGCCATGCACCGCATCGGCTCGCCTGTCTCCAGGGCGCAGTCATCCTGAACGGGAGCTTCGGGGTTGTCGGCGCGCCGCAGGATCGCCTGGGCCCCCTCCCGGTAATACAGATCCTGGATCGAGAGTTCGGCGGCGGCTTCCGGGGACAGGCGGGAATACTCGGCGCAGGAAGCGCAGCCCTCTTCCCGCCGGACAGGGGGGAAGCAATAGGTGGTCATCCGCAGCTCCAGGCCCCGGTCACGGGCGAATTTCTCGATTTCCATCCATTTTTTCTGATTGGAGGGAACGATGGTGGTGTTCAGGTGGACCAGAATGCCTTCATCCCGGAGCCAATCCAGGGCATCCGTGACCGCGTCAAAGGCCCCCGGATTGCCGCAGAGGTCTTCGTAATCCGCCGCGCAGACACCGTACAGCGTGATATTCACCTGGGCGGGAGGGAGACGGTGCCAGAGTTCCCGCAGCGCGGGGGTCAGGAGGGTGCCGTTGGTGTTGACGCTGATGGAGAGACCCATTTGGACGAGCCCCTCGTAGATCTGGGGAAAATCCTCCCGGAGTGTGGGCTCGCCGCCGGTGATCAGCAGAAACAGCATCCCCGCGTCGCAGGCCTCACGGCCCAGCCGGAGCCACTCCGCGGCGGTGCGTTCCCGCCCGATGGGGGCCATCTGCTCCGGGGACAGGCGGACGTAGCACATTTTGCACCGGAGGTTGCATCTGGGGGTCAGTTCGAAGTTGCCGCTGACGGGAATGCCCAGATTCGCGCAGCGGCGGGTCAGAAGCTTGCGGATGTTGGCGGATTCTTTCTGTTCCATATCCGGGCTCCTTTCAAAAGAGAGTTTGGCAGGCCAGACGGACGGCCTCTTCGTCGGGCCGGCAGCGCAGGCGGTATACCGGGACCCGGGCCAGAAGCTCGGTGATCAGCCGGGTGGCTTTATCCATAAATGGGGTATCCCAGGAGTTGACGGTGGTTTGGGTGAACAGCGGCGCGAAGGCGGCACGGCCCAGGGGCGTCAGCGAATTTTCCGGGCTCTGCTCGATCAGGAAGATCCCCGCGATGGGCGCCTGGTCGGGATGGTAGATCCCGGAGGTGCCGCTCCAGGGGGAGCCGCCGCCGTAAAAACAGCCCTCCTTCTCCATGACCACGCACCGGTCGCCGTTGATGACCCTGGCGCCGAGATGGGTCTCCCAGAGCCTTGCCTGGGTGGACTTCCCGATGCCGGAGGGGCCGGAGAAAAGAACAGCCTTTCCCTTGTACATCACCACGGAGCTGTGCAGGAGAAAGGCGTTATGGCGCAAAAGCAGCGCTTCGCCGCCGATCAGGTGCATGCAGCGCAGCTCCCGGGCATAGCGGTCCCATTGGGAAGCGGGGTAATACAGCGTGTTTTTGCCGTTTGGACGCAAAAGACAGGCCACCTGGCATCCATCTTCCGCGATCAGCGGAGTATAGATGCGCAGCCAGCCTTCTGTGGTGCGGTATAATTCGGTGCCTGCCTCTGTGTGAAACAGGGGCGCCTGGGGATCTAAAGGTTCTGTCAGCAGCCGGACCTCGAATTCCTCGTCGGCGGGGCCGTGAGCGGCGGAGGCAAGCTTCGTGAATTCCCGCGGCAGCGTAACAGGGGATGGGAAGGTGAAGAGAAATGTCAGCCCGGAAAAACCGATGCGGACAGAGAAAGGGGAGGGCATCGCTCAGGAATGGAACGCGGCGTTGGCGTTGGTGTGGTAGCAGATGGAGTCGAAACCGTCCATGCCTTCCGCATATTCGTCGCAAGCACCGGCTGCGGTAAACCAATTGGCCCAAGCCAGCTCTTTCATCTGATCGGTAGCGTGGATGTCGTTTTTCACGCAGGCGCTGTCCAGAAAACCGATCTTGGTATCGCAGGATGCGATGGACTGAGTCAGCTGATAGTATTCAATAGCCGCCATGGGCTTTTCATACTGCTTCTTCATTCTATATAAACCTTCCTTCCGTAAAACTCACAACAGGTCCTGCCGCGGGGGCTCGACCAACATCCCGTGCTTGCGCAGCAGGGCGAGGAACTCGGCGACGTCCGTCCTGGCGACGGCTTCGTCCACATCGTAGGCATCCGTGAGTGCCTGGATCAAAGCTTCCTCAGACTGATCGGCTTGCAGCAGATCGAAAAGAAATTTTCCGCTGTCATTCAGGGCAATCAGGCCAGACAGCTGCTGGGCAGCCTGGCCGGTGGGGATCGCGACGGTCTCGCCGGCAATTTCACGAATCAGAAATCCGGGTACAATATGCATCGTAGCCTCCTGCTGCCGTCGGATGGACCAAGGCGGGAATTAAAACATTTAAACTTGTATTATAATAGTTCGTCCCCGGATTTGCAACCCCCAAGAAAGAAAAAATTAACATTTTTTTCAAAAAAGCCGCAAATTGAATTGACGGAGGGAAAGTGGAGTGCTATAATTCTAATGTATAGCTATTATTATGCCATGATTGTACCATGGCCCATCATGTGGCTGAGACCCGGTGAGAAGCGAGAGGGGATGATAAGTGTTGAAGCCACAAAAGCGAAAATTGACGCGGAAACAGCTGATCGTGCTGGATTGCGTTCTGCTGGTGGTTCTGGCGGCGCTGGTGGTCTTCGCGGTGTGCCTGTCGAAGGCGCGGCCCGGCGATGAGCCGGCCCCCACGGAGACGGAAACGACCCTTCAGACCGTTCCTGACCAGACGGCATCTGACACAGCCCCCCCGGAGACGGCGGAGCCCTCGGCAGGGCCGACGCAGCCCTCTGAGGCTGTGACGGAGCCCCCGGCGGCGACGGAGCCCGGGAAGCCCTCTTCCGGCGGCTCGTCAGGCGGCGCTTCTTCCGGCGCTTCTTCTGGTGGTTCCTCCGGCGGTTCGTCGGGCGGAAGCTCCGGGTCCGGGAAGCCTGCGTCCTCCGGGTCCACCGCGGTGGAGGAGAAGGAGCGGGCCGAGACGGCATCTGGCGAACTGACCTGCAGCAATTACAGCCTGTTCTCAGGCCAGTTTGTGGAGGACGGCCGTGATGAGCTGGTGGAGAATGTGGCGGCGGTGCTGGTGACCAACAACACAGGAAAATTCCTGGACCTGGCGACCCTGCACTTCACCATCGACGGCCAGGACGCGGTCTTCATAGCCACGGGCCTGCCGGCGGGGAAATCCGCCTGGGTCATGGAGGCCACCCGGATGACGGCGAAGAACAGCTCGGAGTTCACCTATGTGGACTGCATGAGCTCCTTCCGGGATGACGTGGTGACGTCCACGGACAAGCTGACCATCACAGCCAACGGCAATATGCTGACGGCGACGAACAACTCCGGCGAGACGCTGGAAAATGTATGCGTATATTATAAGACGCGCCATACGGATGGCAATTACTTCGGCGGGATCACCTATCTGGTGGATTTCGGAACGCTGGAGCCCGGCGCGTCGGCGGAGAGCCTGGCGGGGCATTACGACGCGGAGAATACGGATTTGATCCGCGTCAGCTTCCAGACGGGCTGAGCCACTGTGAAAGAGTAAATGATTGCGCGAGCCACGGGAAATGGTGAAAGCGCAAAAGGAGGAAATAAGTGATGAAAAAACACGGCATTGGCAGTAGAATGATCTCACTGTTGCTGGTGTTGTCCATGGTCCTGGCCTGGGTCCCCATGACCGCCTTCGCGGCGGTGGGCGATCTGACCGCGGGCGATACCGGCTTGACTGGTGATATTGACACCAGCGATGTCATCAGCCTGCCTATCAAGATTTATGACTACAACGCGGACGGCATGCTCTTCGAGTACGCGGAAACGCAGGCCAGTACTTCGGAAGATGCCTGGCTGCGTGAGGAGAATGTGTCCAAGCCCACTGCCACTGTGAAGACGGACTTTACCCTGGACAATACCAGCTATGCCGCGGTTGCGTATTCTGCTGCTACCTATACTAGCGGCGCGGCAGTAAAAGGTAATACAGATACTATGAAGTGGCTGAAATGGGCAAAGGATAAGACCAGTGCCTGTCTCTCTGTCTTTGACCGTACAGAGGAAGGTTATGGTTCCACTTCTTACAAAGTCTCTGCAATTCGCTATCTGGCATTGGTTTACCGTTCTACTGGCGGAACGGCTTCCGATACTGCCCAGTTTGATATGTGGAACAGCACTACAAACGCTCGTACCAGTAAGGTGACGGTCACTTATGATAACCGCGGCACGACCTGGCGTTATATGATTGTAGACTTGACCAAGACCGGTGCAGCTACATCCGACGAGGTTACGGCTATTTATGGCTATCTGCCTGCCGGTACTGGTGTCGCGTTTGCGGGTTACTTCTCCACCGAAGCCGCGGCGAAGGCCTACGGCGAAAGCGCTCTGGAATACACCGGCCAGACTTACCACTATGCCGGTGATAACCGTGCGTTCGGCCTGCTCCGTTATTCCCGTACTACAGCATATGATACCGAAACTATCAGCGATTGTTATGATTCTGCTGGCATCTATATGGCCAACACCTTTGGTGATGCTACGGAATTGAATGTTTCTATCCTGAATCTGGGATACGACTATCAGCTGAAAGGTATCATTGGCGATGACGGTATTGCAACCCTGGGTTTGCTGCAGCCCGAACTGGTCAACGGCCTGCCGGTATATAAACAGGAAACGGTTGCTTATGTCGCACGACTGTTGAAGGATGCACTGGAAATTCCTGAAGTAGACTCTTCCACCGGCTACAGGAACTATCAGTATGTTCAGGGCATTGCGGAAGCACGCTACGGCAATATCGACCTGGCCCAGTGGCTGCGTAATCATTGTACTAGTATGGGCACTTATGCGGCCTCCAGTCAGAAGAACCTGGTGGGCAAATGGGAAGACGTCAGCGGCAATATCACCACCTGGTATGACGCCGCGTACTTCATGCTTAACAGCATTTTTGTCAGCGGTTCTTACAATACTGCGATGGACGATTATGATTACCTGGTCCTGAGCGCGGCTACCAACACGGATGGCAAGAAGATCTATGTCTTCGACGGCGGCTTCGCCACCAGCGCGACTCCTGCGAGTGCGACATCCGCGGTCAAGTACGACGAAACCAACAATACCATTCAGAATTCCTCCGGCCTGGGCAAGACCAGATTCTACTACGATGAGAACTTTACTCAAGCAACGACGACTTACTATCCCCTCCTGCCCATCGTGGATGAGAATGGCAAAAACACCAATGGCGTAACGGAATCTGTTTACTTCCTGGACCCCGGCGTTGCCAGCACCACCACCGGCGGCAATACCTATGTGAACCGTAACTACAACTACGTGATGGCTTCCAACGGCGAGTTCACCTATTATGCCGATGAAGACCTGTACTTCAACTTTGAAGGCGACGATGACGTTTACCTGTTCATCGACGGCAAACTGGTTCTGGACCTTGGCGGCGCGCACTCCATCACCAGCTATAAGCTGAACCTGAATGACTACGCCGACACCCTGGGTCTGGTGGATGGCGATACCTATGCCTTCGACTTCTACTACATGGAGCGTCATGGTGTCGGCGCCAACATGAGAGTTGAGACCAATATCCGTGTTACCAACCCCAGCATGGTCACTGAGAAGTCCGCCTATGTTGACGGCACTCAGATCGAGTATGGCGGCCTTGTCAACGCAAGCGGTATCGTGGAATATGGCTTCTCCATCACCAATAACGGCGAAGAGAACCTGTACAACATCGGCTTCACCGATGATGATATCGGCGTCAAGCTGGATCCCGAGAATGGTCTGACTGTTACCGGCGAGCGTGTTTACGACGTCAACGGCGGAACATTGGAGGCATCTGACCTGACCGCTGTGCTGTCCGGCGAGAATAAGAAGACCGGCCAGGTCTATGACCCCATCACCGTGACCTTCGCGGATAATAACGCACTGATTTGCTTTTTGCAAAACATCACCAGCGAGGCGGCCCTTAAGTCCGGCGACGGTCTGTGGGTAGGCTCCACCGTGGCCTTCCGGGGCATCGGCTATAAGCTGAGCGATGAACAGGTAAAAAGCGGCTGGTTCGACAATACTGTTCACTCTACGGCCACCAACCTTACCAAGTCCAAGACCCTGAGAGGCGAGGATGACATGCGTGTTTGCGTGCCTTCCGACCCCATGTACTATCAGTGGGCAGACCACAAGCTGCAGATTTCCCTGACCAAGCTGATCGATGATATCCTTGCCGCAGCCAAGCAGGAGGGCAATACCCTGAAGGGTGAGGTCCCTGATCTGACTGCTGCAAGAGTGACCAATGTCGTGGAAGTCACCAAGGGCGGCTACGCGGCGGACTACGCGGCGGTCACCGTCAACAGTGATTTTAGCCTTACGGTCAACTATGCCGATGTCGGCTCCCATGTGTTCTACCTGAAGATCTACTACAAGGTTTCGGATACGAACTGGCCCAACGTCATCGTCCCCGTCGTTGTCAACGTCACCGATGTTGAGGACAGCGTCTATGTTCTGGACTACGGCCTGAGCGTGGACCTGACCGCGGGCACCGAGCTGACCAAGAACGACGTGGTGACTGTCCCCGGTCGTGAGACGGAATTCAGTGTCCTGGCAGTCGGTTCCAACGGCGCCTACAGCCTCAATGAGATCACCTTTACCACCGCCCAAAATAATACCCTGAAAGCAACCTACGGCGACTTCGATTACGTCGATGGCACTGTCAAGTATACTCCCTTCGCCTTTATGGAGGGAATTGATACGGTTCAGATCGCCATGAATGTCTATGAGAAGGGCACTACCCCCTCCAAAATTACCGACACCCTGGACATCAACAACGAGGTCGAGATGTACAAGTCCATCTCCGTCCTCCCCGCTACCGTGGTCTACTACGAGGACTGCTTCCCTGCGATCACCTATACGGACACTTCTGTGAATGAAGCGAATGTCAATACCTTCGCGTCTCTGGGCAGCCAGTCCAACGACCAGTCTCAGGAATACGGCCAGGATGAATACTATCAGGATGATATGGCTGAGAGCGCCGGCTCCCTGACCACCATCACCATTAGCACTGTGTCTAAGGTCGCGTCCTTTGAATTCAATGGCACCGGCTTCGAGCTGATCGGCCGTACCAATGCCTATGATTCCGCGACTCTGACGGTCAAGGTCTACAAGTCTTCTGATGTGACGGACGGCGTGCCCAATGCAGGTGCAACCGCGGTCAAGTCTATCCCCGTCATCACCGAGTACGACAACGGCGCCGACGGCGGCAAGGAAGAGATCTACCAGGTCCCCGTCATCCGCGTGAAGGATCTGGATCTGGACACCTACACTGTCCAGATCACCGGCATCCCCGCCCGTGATTCCAATGGCAATATTACTCCCACCAAGCTGTACGTCGACGGCCTGCGGATCTACCAGCCCCTGGGCGCTACCAACAATAACTACACCGCCGAAGAAAACGGCGCCCAGTTCATCGAGATCCGTAATGAGATCATGACCGGTACCATCGCCGCTGCGGAGTTCGACGGAGAGACTTTGAAGGTCTCCACTTCCACTACCACCTGGACTGAGAAGTATCAGGAAGAAAACTATAGCGGAATTATCTATGAAGGTAATGAAGTCGACAGCATCGAGGAGTACCTGCTCCAGGGCCCCAACAATGAGGTCTATATGACTGGCGACAGCACAACCGCTGCACTGGTATTCTATGTGGCTGAGGATGCCGATGCGACTGTGCACAATCTCCAGATCGCGGTTCACGCGGTCGACACCGGCTTGTTCTATGGCACAAATACCACCGGCATGAACGCGGATATTCAGTATGGTGTTCGGATGGCCGACGGCACTTATGCCTGGGTTTCTTTGGACACTGTGCAGAGCGGTACCGAACAGTACTACACCATCGATTACACCAAAGCCCCCTATACTGAGGGCAAGGGTTACCAGATCGCGGTCCGTGTTGAGCAGGTCAATGACAATATTCCTGCCATGGCCTCCTTCACCAGCCTGAAGCTGAATGGTCTGACCCTGTCCAGCATCGGCGGCGAAGCTACCAATCTCACTTATGTGAACGGTATTCTGTCTATCTACTATGATAAGATTACCAGCACGGACGAAAATAGCCCCTCCACCGCCAGCGTCATGGACGAGGAGATCCCCGCCAATGACGGCATCGCCGTTGCCAGCGAGGTGACCACCGAATCCTCCGATAAGATGGATACCATCACCGGCAAGGTCGACGCCGCGATCAACGGCACCGCCGACACCAATGCTGTGGACGCCTCCGCCTATGTGGACTTCCAGTCCGTCAGCAAGCAGATGCGCTCCAATGTGATCGTCACCGCCGATGAGCTCGACGAGCCCGCCGCGGATACCCCCGTGGTCGATGAGCCGGAGACTCAGAGACCCGCTGCTTCCGACAACACCGGCCGCCAGCAGGTGATCAGCATGATCATCGCCCTGCTGAAGCTGGTCTGGGGCAGAAAGTAATCATTTATCGCACGGCAGGATGCGGCCCGCACCGCATCCCGCCTGTGCGTATCATGGGTTATTGATTTCCCACAGCAAACGCTCCATAATAAAACACCTCCGGGTGTATAGAAAAGAAGTGTGTTATGAGAAATAATTTTAAACGCCTGCTTGCCGCTGTCCTGACGATCGCCATGTTCGCAGGCTTCGCGATCCCCGCCAGCGCGGCCACCACGGTTTCTAACGTCGGAAGCCTGTGGGACGGCTTTACTTCCGGCTCCGGCACTTTTACTGTTACAGAAACCAGCCGTGTGTTTGTGGTTGGTGATTCTGAGCCCACAGGTACAAAGCTGCAGACTGTTCAGCTGATCCAGCGCGAACTGAAGGCTCAGTTTGGATATGCGATGGATCTGGTTTGGGGCCCCGCCAGCTATGCCAAGACCGGCGATATCGTTCTGAATCTGGATGCTTCCAGCGGTACTGGTACCGAAGGTTATAAGCTGGATGTCAATGCCACCACCGCAACTGTTACTGCTGCGGATGTGGATGGCCTGATCTATGGCGCTAATAACCTGATCAAGTGTTTCCGTGCCGTGGGTGGCAATTCCATTTCTGGTTTCAGCGGCGCAGACGCCCCCGATACCGTGGAGCGGACCGTTTCCCTGGACTGCGGCCGTAAATATCTGTCCGCGGAATGGATCAAGAACTTCATCCGCCAGATGTCCTGGATGGGTTATAATACTATTGAACTGCACTTCTCTGACGATGGCGGCTATCGTCTGGATATCTGGGATTCTGCATACTATACCGATGGATTCAGGCCTACAAATGACTTCTCCTGGCTTTGCGGCAGCCATGTTCAGTCCTGGGTCAAAAATGGTAATGCGAACAATGACAATTATGACTATCAGACTGATCCCGATGCAGGAAAGTATCTGAAAACCAGCGAAATCGTTGATATCCTGAAGGTTGCTAAGGAATACCACATTGATGTGATTCCTGCTTTTGACAGCCCTGCTCACATGGATTACATTACTTGGAAGTTCGAGCAGAACTATAAGAGTAATACATCCTACAGCTTTACATACGGCGGGAAAACCTGGTGCGCTTCCTCCACGAGTGGCTGCATCAATTACACTGGCAGAACAGGTGGTGCTACACCTCTGTGGCCCTACTACACGACTGTGGATATAACTTCTGGCACCATGGGCGAGGCTTTTGTGCTGGCAATGTATGAGGATATTGCGGACTTCTTCAAGGTGTATGCTGGCTCTACTGACTTCTCCATTGGTGCGGATGAAGTTCAGTTGAATACAAGCAATCTCGCTTCTGGCTACAGCTATAAGTGGGACTATTCTAAGTTCGTTTCCTATATTAAAAAACTGAATGGGATTCTGAACGGTAAGAGATATACCATGCGTATGTTTAACGATTTCCTTGGTTCCACCAGCTATAATTACAGCTCCACGACCAGTACCAGTAATATTCATGATTTTGATACCAATATTGAGATCATGTACTGGGATTCGCCCTTCGACCAGAATAGTGGCAATAATGGTACTGCCACTGTCAAGGCCAGCGTCCTGGCTAATGAAGGCTTCAATCTGTATAACTGCATTCAGAGTAACTGCTACTATGTCCTGCGTGTTGCCAATTCTTCCACCGTTAGCAAGACCTATAAGTACATGGATGCCCGTAACCCTGACAATCTGAACTGGAGCTTCAATTACAGTACCGAAGAGAAGATCTACACTACCTGGACTCCCAACGATATGGGCGAGAAGGGTAAGTACAGCACTACGGATACAGTTTCCTCTATTGCGGGCGCATACTTCCTGATTTGGAACGACTATGCTTCCGTCAGCACCGAGTCTGAACTCTGGAACGGAGCGCCGGATAACACTGGCACCAATAATGGTGTTACCTACTATCTGCTGGACCGCATGGCCTCCAACATCATCAAGATGTGGAACTGGGATGTGGATGATTCTGTTTCCTACTCCAATTTCAAGTCTGTCCGTGAGACCTTTGGCAATTTCCCCGGCTATACCTCCTGCTCCGCGGCAGCCAGCCTGCCCGCTGCGAGCTCCGCGACTCAGGCCTACCTGGCTGACCACAGCGCGCTGGAAGCCGCTCTGGAAACCAAGGTCTCCAACACGGATGGCACTTACACCGCCGAGAGCTATGCCGCCTATGAGACTGCCTATGCTGCCGCTGAGACGGTCAACGCCAATTACGGCGCAACCGCTGATGAGATCCAGACCGCGATCACCAATTTGGAGAACGCCAAGGATGCTCTGACAGAAGTCAGCACTGATAACGGTGGCGACGAAGACACCGGCGATGACGTCGTGGTAGAGCTCGACCCTGCTTACGCCCAGGCCCGGCTGAATTATCTGACTGCTAATGCGTATACCCGGTTGGATGTCTATACGGAAGATTCCTGGAATGCATATCAGGCTGCGATTGAATCCGCCAAAGACACGAGTGGAAATGCAGATATCTCCGCACAGATCAAAGCAGTGGAATCCGCGATGAGCGGACTGGTGGCAACTAGTGATAACACTGAGATCATCCAGATCGTCAAGCTGACCAAGACGGTCCGCCAGGGCAAGCAGGTCGGTCTGAAGGTCATCACCACCCCTGATGTCGCGGAACTGACTATTGACGATGTTTCGAATCTGACCGTGTGCACCGGCAAGGTCCAGACCCTGAATACCGGCGATACCGTCAAGATCTGGCTGGTCTATTTCCCGGCTTCTACTGCTGGTGAGATTGAGTATACGATCCACGCCGGCACCGAAATTCAGACAGTTTCTGTGACCATCAAGTAAATCCGATTGCTCCATAAAAAGCTCCCTCGAAAGAGGGAGCTTTTGCATATCCGGGAAGTTTAAATTGTAGTTTAGCGTTCCCTTACGCAACGCAGCTGTCATCCCGAGCGGAATGAAATGGAGTCGAGGGATCTACGCATTTCGTTGAGATTTGCGGTATAATCAGTGCCAAGATCCCTCGACTCGCTGACGCTCGCTCGGGATGACAGCGTTGTTGGTAATTTGCAGACCGTACGATGAACTACAATTCAAAATCCCCACCATCCCTTGTCGATCTGAACCTCCAGCGGGGGCTTGTGATTTACTTTTTCCGGCGATGGTGCTATAATAGGCAAAACAACAGCTTCGGATATGTGGGATTGCGATGATGAATACATTTTTGATTTGGTTTTACTGTCTGGATATGCCTGAGGCGCTGGCGCTGATCCTCTGCGCGACGGGGGTATTTCTGTGGCTTCGGGCCCGGTTCGGCGGGAGGAGCGTCTGGAAACCCACGGTTTTCTGTCTGCTGGTACTGTGGCTTGTGCTGGTTTTGAGCATGACGATCGTCAGGCGGGAAAGCGCCCTGCGGCAGGAGAATTCCTTGATCCCCTTTTATTCCTACTATTCGGTCCTGCGGGGCGCCAATAAGGAATTGATCCGCAGCAATCTGATGAATGTGCTCCTGTTCTACCCGGCGGGGCTCCTGCTGGGGGCCCTGCTGCCGGAGGGATGGAAGCCCTGGAAACGGGTACTGCTGGCCGCCGCCGCTGCCCTGACCCTGAGCTTTCTCATCGAGATGGCCCAGTATTGCTTCCGGCTCGGCATCGCGGAGACGGATGATGTGATCCACAATACCCTGGGCGCTTTTCTTGGGGCCCTGGCCCTGGGGCTGCCGCTGGAATTGAAGAGGGAATGACGGTAAATGCCGCCCTGTCCACATTGGTGGAGCGGGGCGGCTTTGCTTTTGGGGCGGCCTGCGAAAGGGCAGGCAAATGGACGGGCCCTGGCGAATAGACTGCCATCGGAGGTGATGCGTATGCTGGCCGCCGCATGGCTGATGCTGAGCACGCTGCTGTATTCCCTGCAGCTGAGCACCGGCTCCTTCCCAAAGCCCCTGACGCCGGAGGAGGAGCGGCATTATCTGGAATTATCAGCCCAGGGTGATCTGGAAGCGCGGAACATACTGATCGAACGCAACCTGCGCCTGGTGGCGCACATTATGAAAAAATACTACGCCCAGACATCGGACCAGGAGGATCTGATCTCCATCGGGACCATCGGTCTGATCAAGGGGATCACCACCTTCGACGCGTCCAAGGGTGCGAGACTGGCGACCTACGCGGCCCGGTGTGTGGAGAACGAGATCCTGATGCACTTCCGCTCCCAGCGGAAAAGCGCCCAGGATGTCTCGCTGTCGGATTACATTGAGACAGGAACAGACGGCGCGGCGCTGTCGCTGATGGATGTGGTCAGCGACGAAGGGGACCTGCTGGAGCAGGTCAGTCTGCGGGAATCGGTGCAGCATCTGCGGCGGGCCGTGGATACCTGCCTGACGGAGCAGGAGCGGCAGGTGGTGGTTCTGCGCTATGGTCTGAACGGCAGCGCGCCGCTGCGCCAGCGGGAAGTGGCGAAGCACACCGGCATCAGCAGGAGCTATGTATCCCGCCGCGCTTAATGTAAACGATGCGAAAAGTGGTTGCACCCCAACAGTTTTAAGAACCATGTCGATTTGGAGTAGCATCGCGCTTAATGTAAACGGTGGGATATAAACTACATAAGCGACCATTCATCACCCCATCACTCATTCCATCGCTCATTCTGTGAGTGCGAATGAGCGATGCCTTATGCTCAAAGAGATTGAGCTATCGGAATAATAGTTCTTGCGTGTACCATGAAGTATTATTCCGATAGCTTGATAGAAGAAAGAATGCGTCCCAACTCGGGACGCATTTCGTGTTTATGGTGGTGTTCTTTTTTCAAAACTGCGAACAACAAACTGAAGAAGTGTTCCTCAAAATAAAATGCGTTCCAACTGGAACGCATTTTACATACATGCAAAGACAGGAACGACATATTATGACATACTTTGCACACTAGATTATGTATAACTATGGTAGTTTATTGTGAGGAGGTAAGTATTCATGAGTCATTTTGATGAATACATAAATAATCTTACAGATTCAATCACTGCTGAAGATTTCCCATCAACCTACGATGCATTATTAACAGAAGCAAAAATAACTACGCAAAAGATTCAAGAGCACACAAAACAAATACTAACTAATTTTGGAGATAAAAAGCATACCCTCCGTGTAGGAAAACTTGTACTTATGTGTGCCAAACTTGAAACTGTTAATGCAAATCTCATTGAAATTAGGCATGAATACAACCTGTAGAGTAAAGTAGCTCTTTACATTCTTCCTCAGAATCCTCGTGGTTGGTAATCTCAACAAAACTGTGCAACTTTAAGAACGTCGCTTGCGAGTCAATTACTCCTCGCCAGACACTGTTGCCTCCAAACGAAGATGTAAAATCAAGCCTAATCTCCCTAGAATATTTGCTTTGAGATATAGCAAACAATCTATCTTCGAACAAAGTAAAGTAGGTATCTGAAAGTATTGGAAAATGACGTACTGCTTGGATATGCTTTAAGTAACTATGGAACCATTTGATATCATCAAATGCAATTCCTTGCAACTCCAAGTAATCAATAAAACTCTCGCAAGAAACCCAATCAATTTTCCTGGTTCTTGTTTTTTCAGTTAGCTCTTTGCAGATGCTTGAGGAACCAGAATGCATCTTAAATGTAAAAGTATTTCTCATATAACTTTCTTCTCTTTCTTTAGCTCAGTAAAAAACGCCTTTTTATTGATTCTTGTTAATGGGTATAAATGGTAGTTTTATCTATAAGTATAAATTTAGACGAGATGTTCATTTGAGCATCTCGTTTTTTTATACCTAATTTTAAGGAGTGTATCAAAATGAGCAAACAGAAGAAACCCTATGTAAAACCCGAAATGACGATCATCCCGGCCGGCTCTCCCAGGTACAACGAAATCATGGCTCTGTTGAAAGCAGAAGATGCCAAGGCAAAGCAGCAGGAGAACATTCCGCCTCCTGCGAAGCCTAAGTAATTTTCTAATGTGGAGGTGAGCAATTTGCATCCTGCGGTCAGCTTCGATTATTTTTACGGTAGCGAATCCGAACAGTTCAGCTATTATCGCATCCCCCGACTGCTTGTGACCGGCTATCAGTTCAAAAACTTATCCACAGATGCAAAGCTGCTATATGGCCTTATGCTTGACCGAATGGGCTTGTCTGCCAGAAACGGCTGGTACGATGAAAGAGGCCGGGTATATATTTACTATTCGCTGGAGGAGGTTATGGCGGATCTGAATTGCGGCCATGACAAAGCCGTAAAAATGCTTGCGGATCTGGATACCGTAAAGGGAATTGGCCTTATTGAACGTGTGAAACAGGGACAGGGAAAACCGACGATCATCTATGTCAAACAGTTCACCACAAAAACCGTCCCACTTCCTCCGCAGCTCCCGGCAACTGATGAATCACAATCTGCTGAGAGCCGAAGTCTTGACTTCGGTTTTTCAGAAGTCAAGACTTCGGATAATCAGAACTCTGGACTTCGGGAAATCAGAAGTGCAGACTTCGGAAAATCAGAAGTCCCTATATATAATAATTATCCTTACAGTAATTATCTTGATAAAAGCTATCTTTACCTATCTATCAATCAATCGAATCAACCGATGGATGCGATTGATCGAGAGAAAGCAACCGCCTGCGTTAAGGAGAATATCGGATACATCGCCTTCCCACAGCAGCAGCGCTCACAGGTAGACGAACTGGTGGAACTAATCGTCGATACTCTTTGCAGTCCGCAGGCTACCTTCCGGATCGGAGGTGTTCAGTTCAAGCAGTCAATCGTTAAGAAGAGGCTGATTGAACTTGAGCAGGCTCACATCGAGTATGTGCTGGATGCCATGAGCAAGAACACCACCAAGATCCGAAATATTCGAGGTTATCTGCTGACTACCCTGTACAATGCCCCAACGACCATAGAGCATTACTACCAGGCGGCGGTTCAGCATGACCTATACGGACAGCAATCAGGGCGGAAATGAGGTGAAATAGCTGCCCACGCTGCCCATCAATGCGTCCCAACTTGGGACGCATTTTCCATTTCTGGACACTTGAAGGAGGTATTTCATGCCAGAAGCAAAAACCACCCCCGGAGCAGATGCCAAGAAACCGGATGCTCCTGCAAAGACGCCCGGTACACCCCCAGCCAATGAGCAAAAGTTCCCTGCGGCGCAAGCGCCGAAAGATCCCAAAATCGCCACTCCTGCGGAGAAGAAACCGAATGATCCACCGAAAGAGCCGCCCAAGGCGCCCCCGGCACCGCCTACCACGCCACCCGCTCCTCCCCCTAAAGAACCGCCCAAGGAGCCGGTGATGAAACCCAATCAGGCCGAGAATAAGGGCAAGCCTGCTGCTGAGCCGAAGCAAGCAGAAAATCCCAAATCTCCCACCGATGCTAATAAGCCAACGGTAGAGAAGAAGCCCGAAGCAAAGAATGCGGCACCTGCACCCAAGGCAGCAGTTCCCACCGAGGCGAAAAAGCCGGATGAGAAAAAGTCTGCCGAAAAGAAACCGGATGTAAAAGCACCGGCAACCGCCCTAAAACCCAAAGCTACCGCAGAGCAAGAGAAACCCGACGAAAAAGCAGATTCCAGCGATATCGCCAAAGGCGCACCCACTGCTGATTCCAAGAAAAGCGAACCTACTCCCCCTGCCACCGATTCCAAGAAGCCGGAGGATAAGGCCCCGGCTGCTGATCCCAAGGACAAACCTGCAGAAATTCCCACAAAGGGAGATGGCAAATCCCCTATCACGGTAAGCGGTAAGGATAAGGCAGAAATCCCCGTCGAGCCTAAAGATAAGGCTGCATCCAGCAAGGATGCTCTTGCTGCCGATCCCAAGAAAAGGGACACGGCGGTGGAGCCGCCCAAGGGCGTGAAAATCACACAGATTTTCGCTGACCGTCTGGAGAAACCCACGCAGGAGGACTTAAAGAGCCTGCCCATCCCAAAGGAGGGCGAAGGCTTTTCCATGCGCCTGCACCCGGCTTACTTCTTTGAATTTCTGGATCATCCTTTCTCCGTCAACCGGGAAACCGACGATTACCGGGAACTGTTCGATTCCGTCAAGGAGAACGGCATCAACGAGCCTATCAAGGCCCGTCCCCGTGAGGGCGGCGGTCTGGAGCTGATTTCCGGCCATCGCCGTCACGACGTTGCCATGCAGCTTAATTATCCCGTTCCTGTTGTCATTGTGCAGGCAGACGATGACAGCGCCAGAATTGAGGTTGTTGATGGTAACCTGCATCGAAAGGACATTCCCACTTCCGAGCTGGCCCGGGCCGCAAAAATGAAAATCGAAGCAATGAGCCGCAAGGTAGGCCGCCGCTCCAAGATGGAGCAGTTGACAAGCCCCCAAAAGCGTACCGATCAGATCGTTGCCGAAGAAATGGGATACAGCCGTACCCAGTTGACCCGCCTTGTCCGCATTGATTCTCTTGTCCCGGAAATGAAGCAGATGGTGGATGATAAAAAACTACCGTTCAATGTTGCGGTGGAGCTGTCCTACATGAACGAACAGGAGCAGAAAGACCTCGTCGGTGTTATGAAAAAGGAGCAGACCGTTCCCTCTCTGGCACAGGCCCAGCAGATGAAAGAAGCCAGTCAAAAAGCGGCAAAGGCGGCAAAAGAAGCTGTAAAGGCTCCCAAGCCACCCCTGCAAGTGGTATCCTCACAGACAAAGTCTGAACAAACTCCCACCTCTGTTCCCGGTGCCGCCGATGCAAAAGCTGCACCGACTTCTCCTGCTCCTGCCGTACCGATACAGCCTATTTCTGCGGCACCTGCACCGGCTCCGGCTCCCAAGCCACCTGCCCCGGTGGATGCAAAGAAATTTGCATCCATTATGAAAAACAAGCCCGAACCGGAATTGAAAGTCACTTTCACCGGAGCCGAGCTGAAGGACTTTTTCCCCGGCAAGACCCCCACCGTCCCGGAGGTTAAAAGTGCCGTCTTTGAGGCTCTGGGTCTGCGTAAAAAGCTGCATGAAAAACAGGCAAAGAAGCAAGACATTACTTCTCCCGCCCGGTAAAGGTGCTGCCTATGAATGTATTAGTTGTCGAGCCGGGGTACGCCCCCTATGAAAAGGAGATCAATGGACTGGATGAAATGCAGGCAACGGTTGGCGGCCTAATCACCGCCAGCTATCCCTACAAAGAGCAAGTTGCAATCGTAAGCAATGACGAAAGTATCTTACTTGGTATGGATTACAACCGAAGTATTCCGGGCGGTTACGGTGGTATCTTCGGGCCATTTTTTATCTGTGGTTTAACAGAGGATTCTTTTTGCTCATTGACACCGGAGCAGATGGCCAAATTCAAGAAGGAATACCATCATGCTGAAATACTGCTGGGATTCCGGGGCGAAGGGCCTGTTACGCTGAAAGTCCAACCAAAACAGCGTACCGCTACTGACCCACCCCAGAAGAAGCCAAAAGAACCGGAGTGGTAATGACTATGC
>JAFUMG010000081.1 GCA_017473225.1 Oscillospiraceae bacterium
CTGTCATCCCGAGCGGAATGAAATGGAGTCGAGGGATCTACGCATTTCGTTGAGATTTGCAGTAAAATCGGTGCCAAGATCCCTCGACTCGCTGACGCTCGCTCGGGATGACAGCGTTGTTGGTAATTTGCAGACTGTACGCTAAACTATAATTTACCCACTCATATTCTTTACTTTTTAGTGGACTTTGGAGGGAAAATATGGTTTAATATATCCATCGAAGCAAGGCAGAGGTGTGAGAATGAAACGATTGAACAGCCTTCCCGAAAAAACCTTTTTAAAAATCTTCTTTCTGTATTTCAGCTGCGCGTTTTTGATCGCGGCGGCATGTATGCCGGACCGGGCGGAAATGCTGACGGGCCTTTGGAAGATCGTCAGCCAGCCCTCCAAGGGGTCCACCAACTGCTTCTCCATCGGCGGCTACGCGGCGACGTTCCTGAATATGGGCCTGATCGGCCTGATCTGCACGGCGCTGTACTGCATCCCCGGTGAGAAGTCCGACTCCGCGGCCACGCTGGTGACCATCCTGACCACCGGCTTCGGCGCCTGGGGCATCAACATCGTGAACATGTGGCCCACCATGCTGGGCGTGGTGCTCCACGCGGTGCTCCGCCGGGAGAAGATCGGCGACCACACCAACCAGATGCTCTTCTCCACGGGCCTGGCCCCCTTCATGTCCGAGCTGATGGTCCGCTATCCCGGCCAGGACGTGACGGGCTTCTCCGTCCACGGCATCCTGACGGCGCTGGTCATCGGCCTGGTGGTGGGCTTCTTCCTGCCCGCGGGACTGTCCAATTCCCCCATCGTCCACAAGGGCTTTGACCTCTATTCCGCCGCGCTGCCCGTGGGCATGACGGCCTTCCTGCTCCAGGGCGTGCTGTACCGGGCCATGGGCGTGGCGGTGCCGGAGGCGGTGTCGGACCTGTCCGTGGCCGACCCGGTGATCGTCAATACCTTCTGTGTGATCCTGTTTGTGTCCTGCGTGATCCTGGCCACCTTCATGGGCTGCGGGCCCAGGGAATACTGGAAGCTTCTGAGCGACCGGGACCATGTGGTCAATTTCGCGGATACCTACGGCAACGCCACCATGCTGATGAACGTGGGCATGTACGGCCTGTTCATCCTGGGCTACTACAACCTCATCGGCGCGGAATTCAACGGCGTGACCTTTGGCGTGGTGTTCTGTATGCTGGCCACCTGCAACGCCGGCTCCCACCCTGGCAACGTCTGGCCCATCATGCTGGGCTATGGCGTGGCCGCCCAGCTGTTCCAGCTGCTGGGTATGCTCGCCGGCGGTGATTTCAACCAGCATCTGAATTCCCAGGCCATCATTGTGGGCCTGTGCTATGCCAACGGCCTGAGCCCCATTGCCGACTGCTACGGCTGGAAATACGGCCTGGTGGCGGCCATGATGCACTTCTGCATGGTCACCACGGTGCCGGAGCTTCATGGTTCCATGTGCCTGTACAACGGCGGCTTCACGGCGGCGCTGGTGTGCCTGCTGATGGTCCCCGGCCTGCAGCGCCATTTCAAGACCAAGCGGGAGCGCAAGAGCCTGCGAGCGAAATAAACAGCCATCCCGGGCAGGATCCTGCCCGGGATGTTTCCATTGTTGGGAGTGCAATTGTAGTTTAGCGCTCTGCCTGCGGCATCGCAATGCAAAATTCAAAATGCAAAATGCAGAATGATGGTGTGCGCAAAGCGCACAATTGAAATCATTTCCGCAGGAAATACCATAATTTTGCATTTAGCATTTAGCATTTAGCATTCTGCATTTCGTGCAACAGCACGCTAAACTCCAATTTCCATAAGCATTTCCCCCATCCCGTGCGTATAAGAAGTGAAGGAACATCCGAACATCTGAGAGGAGGAACCAATATGAAAGGTAAGAAGCTGATATCCCTGCTGCTGGCGGCGCTGATGACCATGGCGGCGCTGGCGGGCTGCGGCGCGGCTACGGAAGCCGCCGCGGACAATATGGCCGCGGTCCAGGAAATGAAGGTGGAATCCCCCGCCGCGGAAGAGATGGGGGTGCTCTACAGCACCGGTGACAGCGCCGATACCGCCGGGGGCACCATGTCGGACCAGAAGCTCATCACCCGGGTGAACATCAGCGCCGAGACCGAGGATCTGGACGGCCTGCTGGAAGAGCTCAGCGGCAGGATCACGGAGCTGGGGGGCTATGTGGAGTACCAGGACATCTACAACGGCAGCACCCGGTCCTCCTACCGCTACCGCAGCGCCAGCCTGACCATCCGCATCCCGGCGGAGAACCTGAACGGCTTTGTGGAGCGGGTGAAGGGCGCGTCCAACGTGGTGTCCATGAATCAGAGCCAGGAGAACGTGACGCTGACCTATGTGGCCACCGAGAGCCGGGTGCAGGCCCTGGAAACGGAGCAGGCGCGGCTGCTGGAGCTGATGGAGCAGGCGGAGACCATGACGGACCTGCTGGAGATCGAGGAGCGGCTGACGGAGGTGCGCTATGAGCTGGAAAGCGTCACCAGCCAGCTGCGGGTCCTGAGCAATCAGGTGGACTATGCCACGGTGGAGCTGAGCATCGAGCAGGTGACGGTGTTCACCGAGGTGGAGGAGCAGACGGTCTGGCAGCGGATCGGCACCGGCTTCCGGAAGAATCTGAAGAATCTTGGCGAGGGACTGGTGGACTTCCTGGTGTGGGCCGTGACCTATTCTCCGCAGCTGGTCATTCTGGCGGCGGTGATCGCGGCAGTGATCCTGCTGCTCCGCCGGGGCGGCAAAAAGCGCCGGGCGAAGAAAAACCAGATGCCCCCCTTCCAGACCCCGCCCCATGAGCCGAAGGAGCAGGGGTGAATTGTAGTTTAGCGCACAGTCTGCAAATTACCAACAACGCTGTCATCCCGAGCGAGCGTCAGCGAGTCGAGGGATCTTGGCACCAATTCTACTGCAAATCTCAACGAAATGCGTAGATCCCTCGACTCCATTTCATTCCGCTCGGGATGACAGCTGCGGTGCGTACGGGAACGTTAAACTCCAATTTGAACCACAAAACCGAAAAAATTCCGGCGCGCTGTTTTTGGGAAATCTCGGCATCCTCTAAACCCCTAAAAAGGGCAAAGTTAGGCATCCTCTGAGAACCCAAGAAAAAATAAGAATTTAAGACCTTGTGTAGCACACATTTTCCGTGCTACATAAGGTCTTTTTTCTTCTTA
>JAFUMG010000048.1 GCA_017473225.1 Oscillospiraceae bacterium
TCTTGTCTCGTATAACCAGCTTGTCTCATCTCGGTAATTATCTGGCCGTATCTTGATACATCTGTCCATTTTCGCTTGCTCATAACAATACCCCCTAATGTAGTTATTATCCTACATTAGGGGGCTGTTTGTCTATTGTCCGGTTTTGCTGGTTCAGTTCAGTAAGCGGCAGGCTGGTCATCTTATCAGGAAATATCAATTGCACTTATAGCCCATACCCAGGATATCGCGCTGCTCGAAGTAGCGGGGGGTATAGCGGAAACCGCTGGTGGTATGGCCGCTGGAATAGAAGATCAGGACGGTGTTGGGCAGGGCTTCCCGCAGCAGCTCCTGGCTGTTGCGGCTCAGGCCGTTCTTGGAGAACCACAGCCGGTCCAGCCAGGTCATCTGGGTCAGGGGCGTCAGGTCATCCCAGGGGATCTCCGCCAGGTTCAGGTCCCGCAGATTGGTCAGGTTGGTCAGGGGCCACAAGTCGGCGGCTTCGGACATCTGCAGTTCAATATATTCCAGGCTGATGCAGTTGCCAACGGGGGTCATGTCGGAAGCGGTGGCCTCGCAGGCCAGGAAGCACTTCATATTGGGCATGTACTCCAGGAAGGACAGGTCGTTGGTGCCGTAGTGGCCCAGGTCCACCACCTGCATATCGGTGCAGTAGCGCAGATTGTAGCACTGGGCGCCGGTGGCGCTGTCAGCCTTATACTGGACGGGCATGAAGTACAGGGCGTCGGTCCGCAGCCAGATGCCGCAGACATTGACCCGCCAGACGATCTTGATATCGCTGTAGCGCTTGTTCAGGGCGTCCATGTCCTCATTGCCGATGCCGCAGCTGACCATGTCGATCTGGCTCAGGTTGTAGAAGTGGGGGATGATGGCGTCCACCTCTTCGGTGCTGGCGATCTTGATGCCGGACAGGTCAATGAATTCATCCATGGTGTTGACACTCACGCCGAAGACCTGGAAATCAAAGACGAAGGTGCTCCCGGGATAAGCCTGCTGCAGCTCCAGCAGTTTCTCGTTGGCGGGCAAATCGCCGTCCAGATTCACGGTCTGGACATAGGGCATGTAGGCCAGCTTTTCGATGATCTCATCGGTATCGGGATTGGAGATATCGATGGTCTCGCTGGTGCCCTCATAGATCTTGCCGCCGATCTCCACATTGTAGGACAGCTCGATCTCCGGGAAGCGGCGGCCCAGCTCAATCAGCTCCTCATACTTCCGGCAGTTGGGGGCGGAGACGGACTCCAGCTGGGTGAAATAAGGGAGAACATCCAGATCATCCATGGACAGGGCCACCAGGGTCAGCTCCGTGACGCTGCTGTCCACATAGCCGTCCTGGAAGGGGACGGACCAGAGGATCTGGCAGTCCGGCAGCGCGGCCTGCAGGTCGTCATGCTGCTCGATGGTAATGCCGGTATCCCGCAGATCCAGGCTCTCCAGCGCGGTCAGCTCCTTCAGCTTGTCAAACTCACCGATGGTGGCGCCGGACAGGTCCAGAGAAGTGGAATCCCGGCGGTATTCGGCTTCGTCCATCACCAGATAAGTGGCGTGGTAGATCTGATTATTCCGGTAGCAGACCACAGCCGTGACAGCCGCGGCCACCAGAAGCACCGCGAGAACGGCGATGATAATTTTGGATTTTTTCTTCATGATGGAATATCCTCCCAAAATTCTTCTGCCCTCCATTATCGCAAAAATGTGGGTATAAGTCAAGCTGTTTTGGAGGTTTGCCTGAAATTATGATGCATTACCCAAACTTCGCACTTGCTTTTTGGAGAAAAGTATACTATACTATATGGGCATCAAGCCGGTGTGATGGAATTGGTAGACGTAGTGGACTCAAAATCTAGTTCGTCATCACCGGGGCTGTGCGTAAAAGTGCTTGATTTGCAACGCATTTTTCAAATTAAATATGTAGCAGTTTCTTGATGTCCCTCCGGGATGGACCTCCGATTTCTCAGAAGCCCATCCCCGGTCAGACATTGGAAATATAACTGCCGGTGTGATGGAATGGTAGACGTAGTGGACTCAAAATCCACCGCCAGCGATGGCGTACCGGTTCGAGTCCGGTCACCGGCACCAACTTTTGAACTCGCAAATATGGGATTTACCCGTATTTGCGGGTTCTTTTTTAATTTTAAGCAGTACGCTTTTTATCCGGCTCTTCAGTTTTTCTATCCAGATGGACCTCCGCAGGTGGTATATCCCCGGAGGGACATTTTTTCTCAGTCGGGAAAACGTCGAGAATTGCGTTTGCGGATGCGACCTTGGAATTGTAATCCAGATGGGTGTAGATATTAAGCGTGGTGGAAATATCGCTGTGGCCCAGCCATTCCTGGATCTCTTTCATGCTGACACCGTTTGCGTGAAGCAAACTGGCACAGCTATGCCCTTACGGTATAATTACGACAAACCGGAAATGCCCCGTATTTCCAAGGGTTTTTGGGATTGTCAGGCTTGTTTTTCATCCTTTTCCAAACCGAAAAACCGGGCCGCGAAGTAGTTATTCCGTAGGAGGTGTTACATTAACGACAAAACTTAATATCGCTCAGGCTGGCTGTTAGCCGCCTGGATAGGGGCGTTTCTTCTGTAAAGTTGAAACGCCCTTTTTTCATACCCAAACGCTGATAAGAATGGAGGAACACAATGTCAGAAACAGCCACCACCCCCAAGCGGCGCAAGAAGGTGGAACAGACGGCGGAGCCGGTTCCCCGGCAGGAAGTGGTTGTTCACCTTCCGCTGTCTGAACTACATCCGATGCCAGATGCGCCCTATGGTGTCCGCGACGATGAAGCCATGCGCTCCACCGCCAGGAGCATCAAGGAGAACGGCGTTCTTTCCCCGGCGATTGTCCGTCCCCGCGCTGACGGTGGCTACGAGATCATCGCTGGCAACCGGCGCAAGCATGGTGCAGAGTTAGCCGACCTTGCCACCATGCCCTGCATCGTCCGGAACCTGGATGATAATGAAGCCATCATCCAGATGGTCGATTCCAATTTTCAGAGAGAAGATGTCCTGCCCAGCGAAAGGGCGAAAGCCTATAAGATGCGTTTGGAAGCCACCAAACGCCGGGGCGCACGGACGGATTTAACTTCGCCGAATGTTTCGGCTAAGTTCCGCAGCGACGATGAAATTGGTCAGGAAGCCGGTGTCAGTGGCGATACCGTCCGCAACTACATTTCCCTGACGCAGCTGGTTCCGGAATTGATGCAGATGGTGGACGAAAAGAAAATCGCCCTGACCCCTGCATATCAGCTGGCATCCCTGTCCCCCAAGGAACAGGAGCTGCTTCTGGAAACCATTGACAGCGAACAGGCCACGCCCTCGCTGTCCCAGGCCCAGCGCATGAAGAAACTGAGCCAGTCCGGTGAGCTGAATGAGGATACCATGCTGGCAATCATGCTGGAACAGAAAAAGCCTGAAAGCTGGAATCTGACCATCCCCATGGATAAGGTCAAGAAATACTTTCCCCGATCCTATACGCCCCAGCGCATGGAGGAAACCATCTTCAAGCTGCTGGAAGCATGGCAGAAGAAACGCCAGCGGGATCAGAGCCGCTAAAACTGAATATGCACCACCCAACGGACAGGTTTTTGCTTGTCCGTTATTTTTATGCCCAAATATCGAAGGAGGCCCCCTATGTTTATCAATACTTTCAAGTACAGCCCGGAGGATGTGAGCTGCAAGCTCTGCACTGAGTATGTCAAGAAGCTGGGCTGTACGGCCTTGCACTGCCCCTGGCTTGCCGAGCGTATCGAAGCCGGTGTTGTCGGCTATCAGGAAGCCGTCATGGAAACCTTCCGTTTTGATCGCCGTCTGTATCGCCGACTGCGGCTGCTCATTAAGCACTTCCCCGGAAGTCTGTGGAGCAATGAACAGCATGAGCGCCGTATGCAGACCACCAACGCTGCCCAGGGCTACCGCCGCCGTCGTAACACCAACGGTTACTACGCCGCCATGTATCTGCTGACTGCCAACGATGACATCCAGCGCCGCACGGCGAACTGCTTTTGCAGGGGCGGCATCGAGTTTGAATATGCCGTTCTCCGGGACATTTCGCCCCACAACTATGCCCTGTACATGAGTGCGCGTGACCTCTACTCCAAGACCACCGCCGTCACCGTGGAGGACTTGTCCGACCCGGAGATCATCGACCCCGAAGCCCTGCGCCTGATCGTCAACGCCACACTGATCGCCCGGTACGGCCTTGCGGCTTTCCAGATCAAGGAACGGGGTGCGGAACATGGGTGCTGATCCTGACTTCATCGGTGGGCATGACATTCTCGCCGTGGAACGCTATATGGACGCCACCCGGCACATGATTATCTTCGATGTGCTGGCCCGTGATTCTCCCCAGGGAGAACCCGGAGATCGTCTGCGCCGGTTCCTGACCGATGAGGGCTACCGGGACGCACAGGCATCCGAAGAACGCGGAGAAATCAAAATCCGCACACACGCTGCCATCATCGAGGGCCACATCCTCGTTGACCGTAAGAAGAAACGCAGAAGAAAATGAAGGAGGAATTTACCATGTACAACAAGATGGACTTTGAGAACACGATTCAGGAGCTGTTCCACTCCGGTGCCGAGCTGGGCTATACCGATGAGGAAATCGAAAGCCTGCTGGATGACATCGACCCCAATCTGCTGCTCCAGGCTGTTCGCCACAACGCAGAAACCGTCTACGCCTACCATGTGACTACCCAGTGCGAAGCCGGTATCAACTACTGCGGCGAAGAGCTGTTCGACCAGCGGGCCACGCTGCTGTATGAGGATGTGGATGAAGCTGCTTCCGAGCTGGCCCTGGTCATCCGTTCCAAGGAGCTGTGGCTGCTGGAAAGCATGAAGATCGCCGTGGTTTCCTGCGTCGCGGTGATCGTCGGTGACAGCGAACTGATTACCGAGTACCGTGTATTCAAGGGCTACGACTGGCTGGGCAGCGGCATTGAGCTGGATCTGGAAAGTCTGGCCAAGGGCCTGGATGAGATGCAGTTTAACCACTTCGGCTTCGATAAGCCCCACTATGAGCTGTAATCCCGGAAAGCGAGGTGTGCGTAAAGGTCATCCTTTATGCGGGATACCCCCTGATATTCCGTAACTTCTTGCCGTAATTCCCGGAACCGGCAGGAGGTGAAAGAATATGAGAGATGGTTACTACTACGGCACACAAGCAGTTCAGTTTTCATTTTTCATGGTTCCCAAAATCCTGCTTTCCGCACCGTCCTTCCGGGGGCTTTCCATGGAAGCGAAGATGCTCTACTGTATCGCTATGGATAGAATGAGCCTGTCTGCGAAAAATGGATGGCTTGATGAAAAACAGCGCGTATATATCATCCTGACAATCTCTGAGATTATGGAGAGTATGTGCTGCGCCAGTCAAAAAGCCACAAAACTGCTGCAAGAGCTTGAAAAGTACCGGTTGATCGAAAAGAAGCGGCAAGGCCACTGCAAGCCCAATCTGATCTATGTCAAAGACTTCACCTGTCTGATTGATCTATCACAATTCAGGAATGGTGAAAATCAAAATTCCGGAGATGTGAAAATCGAAATTCCGGAATTTCCAAAATCACAATGTAATAATACTGATCTTAATAAAACTTACTTTAGTAATACTGATTCTTTCTTTCCTTCCGCATCACCACCGATGGCGGCGGACAGAATGACGGACGGTACTGAGATAAGAGAAAAGATCAGGGAGCAGATTGAGTACGACATCATCTGTTCCAACTATGACCGGGCGCAGCTCGACGAGCTGGTAGAAATCATGCTGGAAGTTGCCATGAACCGCAGTCCCACCATCAAGATCGGACGGGATGCGGAATACCCGACCCCATTTGTGCAGCAGCGGTTTTCTAAGATAGGAAAACCGTTGTTCCTTGTTTGTTCCGTTCATGCAAAATATCAAAAAATTCCTTTTGCATCAGCGGGTCCAACCCACCGGTCGGTTCATCCAGAATCAGGAGCTCGGGACAATGCTGCAAAGCGCAGACGATAGATACTTTCTTTCTGTTGCCGAAGGAAAGTTCCTCCACCTTTCGTGCCGTATCAAGCTGTAATCTCTCACAGAGCAATTTTGCCTCGGCACTGCAATCCGTTTTACGCAGATCGGCAGACAGCTTCAGAACGTCCTTTACTTTCATGCCAGGATAAAATGCCGCTTCTGAGGGAAGATAACCGACTTTCTTCAAAACAGCCTGTTTCTCTTTGACGATATCCATACCAAATATCTGCGCATTGCCTTCTGTGGGAGAAATGAGTCCAAGCAAAGTTCGTATTGTTGTTGATTTTCCGGCACCGTTTGGCCCGATAAAGCCAAAGAATTCTCCTTTGTTTACCACAAGATTAAGATCGACAATAGTAGTCCTGGATCTGTTTGGGCGACACCTCGCGCAACCGCAGGCCAGGGTGCTTTTCATCAAAATAGGGGATAATTTTGTGGTTGATCGTAAAATTGTATGCCGCATAGGTGGTATCCTCGATGCTGTTGCGCATCATTTCCAGCCAATCCTTCAGGAACTGGGTGAACAGAATATCGGCTGGATTTGCAGGATTTCTGCGTTCTGCTTCCTCGGCTCGCTGCTGAAGCTCCAGTTCCTTGGCCTGTCTTGCCTCCATGAGCATCTTTTCAGCCCGTTTCTTATTTCCCTTTACGGGAAGTCCCGTAGATTTGGACGGCGTCTGCCGTTTCCCGTTTTCGTCTGTATAGCTGAGGACAATGTGGTAATATCCTCTTTTTCTCGCAGATGCCCTGCAACCATTGTATAACCTCCTTCTAATGTTGCAGCGTATTGCCATCCGCCATTGACACTTGCATTATAGCAAGAATCAGCGGAACAGCCAAATGTGCGAATTATGCGTTTGCATCTTTGGTATCAACTACTTCCAGATATTCCAGAATGTATATCTTGGGGATGCGGTAGCGATGGCCTACGATCAGGCTCTTGATTGTGCCTGACTTCAACAGGCGATACCCTGTTTTGGTACTGATCCCGCCCAGCATCTCGCACATCTGCTCAACGGTCACCACATCGGGGTACTCCCGGAAAAGGAGTTTGTAAGCATCCTGGCGTTTCATTTCAGCCACCCCTTTTACGCTCAATAAGCATATAGTCAAAACCCATCCGGCGGTTGCAATAGGTGCAGATGCCCTTCTCAACCTCGATGGGGTTTGTCCGTTTCAAATAATAAGCACCCGTGCCATAGAAATTGTTGGCACAGGTGCGGCAGAGGCAAATTGTTAAGTTCTTGGGCATCGGCTCAATCAGACCGACGCTGACTGCCAGGGCACGGTTGATTCCACGGATGTGTTTTTCCTCCAGCTTTCCAATATAGCTGGACAGACGCTTCTTATCAACGGTGCGGAGTTGTTCCAGAAGAACGATGGACGGAACTTCCAGGCCGCTCACAACGTCTAAGTAATAGTAGGTGGGGAGTTTGGCCTTTGCGTCATTTCGGCTCGTTACGGCAGCGACGATGACCGTAGGGCTGTGCTTGTTTCCAACATCGTTTGGATGATGAGGACGGGGCGATGCCCCTCCTGCTCGGAGCCGATGCCCTGGCCCAGATCTTCATAGTACATTTCACCACGCATATATGTGTGATTCATAAGTTTGACCTCCTTTGTAAATTGGCAGTCAGAGCTGCCTATGTAGGAGATCAAACAGCAAAACTGGGTCAGGGCCGGGAAGATATAAATAATGACTTCTTTCGGGTAGACTGGTAATGCCGTTTGATCTTTATATGAAAGCGATTCCATTTGCCCTCGGCACCCCGAATCGCTATGGGAATTCATCAAACGGCTGGCAGCTACCAGCTCCACGGGAGTTCCACCCCCGGCAGGTTCTCTGCCGGCTGCTCTCATTGCTTGAGACTGTGACTGAACAGGAGTATCGTTAGCCCCACTGCCTGTCATCGCCGCTCTGGGAGCCACCCAGAGGTTATAGCCAACTGTTTCTCGCTCCGCGCGAAAGCAAAGACGCTAACCGAATGCAAGTGGACACCTTCCGTAGCTGGTTAATGTGCAAATTGGATTTGCACGGAAACCATAAGCTACGGCGGTCACACGGCTGGTCAAACGGTAGTCAAATACAAGTCACATGGCGGTCAAATATCGGTCAAATGGAAAAATCGGGTGTTATGGCGGTCAAATCAAAGTGATATGACAGTCAAACGCAAAAACGACCTCCTTGTGTGCCCCCCAAATATACTTGCTTTAGCCAGCGGCGTCGCAAAATAAAAAAGCCATGCCCCCCTTGGTTTCAAGGGAGCATGGCTTGTTGGAACCTTATTCAACGTCATCAATTTTTAATCGCTCAAGCAGGTCTTGATAGTCCTCTTTTGTAAGTGCCTGCTTTGCGGCTCGAAGTTCGTTTCGGGCAATCTCGGTAGAGCCGAGCCGAATCATGGCATATATCAGCCAAGCCCTACGAACTGCGATTGATGGTGGACAGCATCCAGTCCTCCAAGTTCATCACCCAGACCGAAGCCAGAACCATCAGCCAGAAGATAGCAAAGTTGGGAGATGTCTATACCCGCCCCAGTCTGACCGACCGCCACGCCTGGGTTTCCGACCGAGTGCGGAGCGCAAACGATGATGTGGTGCGGGATGCTGACCGCATCCATGTTGCGATTGCACATAATCGAAAAATCGCCCTTCGCTACTTCCACTACACCCCAAGTAAGGACAACCCCAAAAAGTATTCCAAAAGTGGCAATCGCTATATCGTAAGCCCTTTTGCAATACTCTGGGACAGCGGAAATTATTACCTTTACGCCTATACAGACAAGGGCGTTTTCCGCACCTTCCGCATTGACCGCATGGAAGCCATTTCCCAACCGCTCATAGCGGAAAGGGATGGGCTGGACGAGTTCAACACCGAAGCCCTGATCGCAAAGGAATACAAGGTTTTCCAGATGTTCCATGGAGAGCAGCTGAAGGTGCGTGTGCGGTTCGCCAATCACCTTGCGGACGCAGTTATAGACCAATTTGGAAAGAATATCATGCTCATTCCAATAGACGAAAAGCACTTCACCGCAACCCTACCTGTGGAACTGTCCCCGCCCTTCTTTGCGTGGATTTCTACTTTTGGAAGGGGCGCAAAGATACTTTCACCAGACAAGGCAATCGAAGAAATGCGGAAGTTCATCGAAAAAGTTAGTGATATGTATAAAGATGATGGGGAGAAGTAAGCACTTCTCCCCATTTGATATTGAGATGTTGCGAGATGTTCAAAGATGTTCACCGACGATGGATTTTCTCTTTTGGCTGATTAAGTTGAGCCAAGGGAGAGAAGCGGTCATAGTCTTTGGCAATGTCCGCATCGTAAATCGCACAATAATGCTTCGTCATTTTCAGGGTAGAGTGTCCCAATAATCTTTGGAGCATGAACGCATCCCCACCGCAATCCACCAAATACTTGCGGGCAAAGGTATGGCGATACAGATGGGCAGAGGTTTTCTCCACCCCTCTGGACTGATTGTGCCGAGCGATTGCCAACCGCAGACCATTCATAGACAGCATCCCACCATACTGGTCGCAGAACAGAAAATCTTCTGGCTTGCCACCACGAATTGGCATATACTCCCGCAGAATGGACACCATCTGCGAGCAGAGTGGAACAGTCTGGATTTTGCCATTCTTATTGTGGCGAAGAATGACCTGTCGTGCGTCCAAATCCACATCACGATTTTGGATGTTGCGGATGGATGCAGAGCGACAACCGCTGTTCATCAGGAAGTTCACAATCGCCCAGTTTCGATACTCGCAGAAGGAGCAATTCTTATTTGGGCGTTTCAGCAGAGCCAGAAGTTCCGCATCTGTATAGGCTTCCTTCACAGTTTCTTTGTCCTTGATTTTAGGAAGTTCAGGGATGTTCAGCCCCACACGCCGACACCAATTTGAGAAAGTGCGGAACACACGACAGTAAGAGGAAATAGAGTTGTGAGCCAGTCCAGAAGCACGCATGGAGACAATCATTGCTTCCAAATCCTTGCGGGTCAGAGCTTCCAAAGGCTTCTGGATGTCGAGATGGTTGGAAATACTGTGGATGTGGTGGCGATAGGTGGCGATGGTGATGTCAGACAATCCCTGTGCCATTTGGGACAAAACAAAGTCATCAAAAACCTCTGCCACAGACTTGCGAGACTGTCCATTCATTGTGATTTTTCGTGCCATAATTAGACCTCATGCCTTTCGCAGAAATTTGCTTTCAGGCATGAGGTCTAACTTTTTATGAAAAAAAGAAAAAACCCTTGAAAACCAAGTGTTTTCAAGGGTTTGGTGGAGACAACAGGACTCGAACCTGTGACCTCATGCGTGTGAAGCATGCGCTCTAACCAGCTGAGCTATGCCTCCATACGGAACAGATTAGATTATAGCACTTTTTTGGAATTTGTCAAGTATCAATTCATTTTCTCTTGCCATTTTTTAAAAATCTGGTAAGCTAAACAAAGAAAGGCTGTGAAAATATGCAATACGACAATATGGTGCCCGGGATCTTCCGGGCGCGGCCGAACCGATTTATCGCCCAGGTCGAGATTGATGGCCAGGAAGAGACCGTTCACGTCAAGAATACCGGCCGCTGCCGGGAACTGCTGGTCCCCGGCGCCCGGGTCTGGTGCCAGAGGAGCGCCAACCCCGCCCGAAAGACGAAATTCGACCTCATCACCGTCCGGAAGGGGGACCGGCTGATCAATATGGACTCCCAGGCCCCCAACGCCGCCGCCCGGGAATGGCTGGCCTCCGGCGGGCTGGGCCCGATCGAAGAACTGCGGGCTGAGACCTTCCATGGCGACTCCCGGTTCGATTTTTCCTTCACGAAGGACGGCATCCCCTGCTTTCTGGAGGTCAAGGGCGTGACGCTGGAAAATGACGGCGTCTGCGCCTTCCCCGATGCTCCCACGGAGCGGGGCGCCAAGCACCTGCGGGGGCTGGCCCAGCTGGCCCGGGAAGGGTACGGCGCCTATGTCCTCTTCGTGATACAGATGCCGGACGTCCGTTATCTCCATCCCAATGACGCCACCGACCCCGCCTTCGGCCAGGCCCTCCGGGACGCCGCCGCGGCAGGGGTGCGGGTGCTGGCCATGGACTGCGAGGTGACCCAGAATACCATGCGCATCCACTCTCAGGTGGATGTCAAATTGTAGGGGCGACCCTCGCGGTCGCCCCAGCCGTTATCATTTCACATGCGCCAAACTCGCTTCCCATGGATCACCAGCGCCAGGGCGTTCAGGGCGGCGGCAATGATCAGCAGCACCTCCGCTCCGAAGACGATCCCGCCGATGGTGTCTTCAACGGCGGCAAGATCCCCGATGGCGCACCGCCGCCGCAGCTCCAGCAGCTGAAACAGCAGCGACAGGCAGCACAGGCCAAAGCTCCCCCCGCAGAAGAGCCCCGGTCTCTTCCGCCCGGCCAGCGCCGCCACCGGCAGCGCCCAGGCCAGCAGGCCCAGGACCAGACTCCCAATGTTGTAAAAATAACTCATGTGCTCCCCTCCCGCTGCGCTTCCGCGGCTTCTTTCAACCTGTACTCCTCCAGGATGTCCCGGGCCCGGGCCCAGGTGTAATTCCAGCCCCGGAGGTCCCGGTCCGGCAGGTCATAGTTCTCCAGAATATCCCGGGCGGTCTGGGCGATCTCCGGGTCGCTGTCCCGGGTCAGCTCCTCGATATAGGGCACCGCGCCGGCATTCAGCCCCGCCAGATGCCGCAGATCCACCGTCTCCAGCCGGCCCTCCTGATAGGCCCGGACATTGTAGCGGGCCACCTGGGTATCCACATCCGCCCACATGAGCCCGGCGCAGAGCGCCAGCCCCGTCAGCAGCACCGGTTTCATATAGGGCAGCTTCGGCCGGAACAGCCACACACAGACGAACACCGTGGTCAGCGCCAGCCAGAGCATGAACACCTCCGTCAGCACCCGCAGCCGGGTCAGGCCATTGGCGCCGATATACAGAAACATCTTGGCGCTGGCCGCCGCCACCAGGAACAGGGTCACCAGCCCCAGAAACAGGCAGATGATCCGGGTGGACCGGGGCGCTCTGCCCCGGGCGGAGACCAGTCCCACGGACAGGGCGATGACGCTCAGGTTGATGGCGCAGAGCCAGGCCATCTCGAAGAAGCCCCGGCGGGCGTACTGTGCCCGGGTGTAGCCCTCCGGCAGGATCCCGGAAAAGCCACCCAGAAAATAGGCCAGCTGGCTGATGAGGTACACCACATACAGCAGCGCCACGGCAGTCAGGACCGTATTCACCGTCAGATGGTTCAGGCCCTTTCGTGCCTTCGGCGCCTTCTCCTCCCGGGGGACATGGTGCAGCGCGGTGGTCCGGGTATAGAGGACCCAGCCCAGGGGGATGCCCAGCAGGGCCGTGGTCAGGATCTCATCTCCCTGAAAATCCGGCAGCAGCTCCACCAGGCCCTCAAAGGCCGCGTCGGCAAACATCAGCAGCGGGATCATCACCGCCAGCAGCGGTACCGCGATCAGCAGACCCAGCACCACCGCGCCGCCCTTCTTCCCCAGGGCGCCCGCGGCCCCGAAGGCCTCCCGGATGCCCCGGGCAGACTGGCCCAGCCGTCCAAAGCCCAGGCCGAACAGGGTCCGGGGGCTGTCCAGCAGGGACAGGAATCCATCGGGGCAGCGGCGGTTCTTCCCCGCCGTCAGGCACAGCGCCAGACTGGGCACCGCCAGCAGGACGCAGACCATCCAGAATTTCAGCCCTCCGTCAGAGGACCGGACAAAGGACCCGGCGATCACGAGGCACAGCCCCAGCAGCGCTCCGGCATACCGGTCAGGCCGGTAGCCCCGGCCGCGCAGATAGCCGCAAGCGCAGAGCATCGTGCCGATCAAGCCCACCCCGAAGCCCAGATCGGCCCCCGCGAACAGCAGGCTGTTGCACAGCAGCAGTGAAAAAGCCAGGGTCAATACGCCGAAGATCAGCTCCCCCTTCCCGGTGGGAAAGGCCGGCTTCGGCACGACTTCCACATAACCCGGCCGTACCTCGCCGGACTGCCAGGGGATGTTTTGGTTGATGTTATCCATAAGGTACCTCCATCAGGGTTCGGAAATTGCGGTTTTGGCGGTCACCCCTTGCCCCCCTCGTTTACGAGGGGGGTGGCCAAGCGTCAGCGAAGGTCTGGGGAGTATATGTCATCTACTGCTGTATGCTCCCCCAGTCTGCCCTAGCGGGCAGCCAGCCCCCTCATAAATGCGGGGGCCGAGGGTGCAGCGCGCTATCCAAACAGCGAAATAATCTACGCTCCCCCATCATCTCAGAAACGGGTCATCATCTTCCACATATTCCAGCAGGTCCCCGGGCTGGCATTTCAGCTCCCGGCAGATGGCGTCCAGGGTGCTCATGCGCACCGCCTTGGCCTTGCCGGTCTTCAAAATGGACAAATTCGCCGGGGTCAGGCCGATCCGCTGGGCCAGTTCCAGGGACGTCATCTTCCGCTTGGCCAGCATCATATCCAGATTCACAATAATCGCCATGGCGCCACCTCAGATCGTCAGGTCGTTTTCTTCCCGGATGGCCACGGCGGCGTTCAGGACGCTGGCCACCACGCTGACCACCAGGGTCAGGAAGGTCATGATCACCACCATAAAAACCAGGGGCGGATAGAAGACCGCCGCGGGCAGGCAGATCAGGGCCACCGCCAGACAGCACCAGCGGATCCTGCGGATGCTGCTGACATTCCGGCGGACGAAAACCTCCCTGCCCAGGATATTGCGCAGCAGCCTGTCCAGATCCCAGAGGGCCAGTGCCACGGCGGGAACGCAGCAGTAGAAGCCGATGAGAATAGCGGCGCCGCTGCGCTGCCCCAGGGGCCGCAGGGTCTGATACCAGTCAAGAAGCCGGGGCATCAGGGGGAGCAGCGCCAGCAGCGCCAGCGCGATCAGACGGTTGACCCAGAGGGTCAGCTTTGCGGAAATCGATACAGACATGGTCAAAAACCTCCTTTGCCTGTATGATAGCACCATAATTATCGAAAGTCAATAATATTTTATTAAATTTCGCCAACTCAGGTAATTAATGTCAATCATTTTTGGCTCCCGTCCCCAGAGGGCGTACACAAATCTTCTTCACAACTTCACACAAACTTAATAAAATACCACTTTTTTATTTTACAAATAAGGTTTATTATATAATCAAACGATTCCAAATGATCATTTTGATCTTTTTCATTTTTTCCTCTCCTCTATATCTTGTTGCAGAATCCGCAGGCCAGGACCTGCGGATTTTGCATTTCCGGGACAAAAAAGAGCCATCCGGCAAACGCCGGATGGCTCTTTGGGACTGTTGGGAGGTTTTCAAATTGTAGTTTATCGCACTGTTCGAAAACCCACTTGGCTCTCCCTCTGGGAGAGCTGGCACGCCGAAGGCGTGACTGAGAGGGCCCTCTCCGCCCCTTCGGGGCACCTCTCCCAAAGGGAGAGGCAAGTTGGGCGCTCCCGCGCCAGTGCGTTAAACTACAATTCACCCCATTTTTCTCCTGGTGATCTCGTTGGCAATCTTGGCGAATTCGGGGATGGACAGGGTCTCGCCCCGGACATTTTCGCTGAAGCCGCAGGCGGCGATCACCTCGGCAGCGCCCTGCTTGCCCAGCTCCGGGAAGCCGGAGGCCAGACCGTTGCTCAGCTTCTTGCGCCGCATGGCGAAGCTGGCCCGGACCGTACGGAAGAAAATATCCTGATCCAGGATCTCCCAGGGCTTCTCCTTCCGGGTCCGCAGGGTGATGACCGCGGAGGTCACCTTGGGGGCGGGCAGGAAGCAGTGGGGCGGCACATCGAACAGGAGCTCCGGCTCCGCGTAGTACTGGCAGAAGACCGTGAAGGCGCTGTAGTCGGCGCTGCCGGGCTTTGCCGCGATCCGCTGGGCCACTTCCTTCTGGACCATGACCGTCACCGCCTCGAAGCACTCCGCCTCCAGCAGGGCCGTCAGGATGGGCGAGGTGATGTAGTACGGCAGGTTGGCGCAGGCCATGGGCCGCAGACCCTCAAATTTCTCCCGCACCAGGGCGGGGATATCCAGCTTCAGCACATCGTTCCAGAGGATCTCCAGATTGTCGAATTCTCCCACAGTGATATCCAGAATGGGCTTCAGGCGGTTGTCCACCTCCACGGCGCAGACCCTTCCCGCGTTCCGGCACAGCTGCTGGGTCAGGGGGCCGATGCCAGGGCCGATCTCCAGCACACCCACGTCCTTTGTCACGCCGGACTCCAGGGCGATATTCTCCGGCACCCAGGAGGCGATCAGGAAATTCTGGCCCTTGGCCTTGGAAAAATGGAAGCCATGCTCCGCCAGGAGGGGCTTCATCACATTGATATCCGTTACATTAACCATAAAAAGATACCGCCTTTCTTCTGACCATCATACCAGAAGAAAGGCGGTTTTGCAACGAAAGAATTATCCCAGGAAGTAGATCGTGCACTCCCGGTAGCCGAATTCGATGCATTCCTCTTCGGTGTCGAAATACAGGTCCACCCGGTCGCCCACGATGTGGTCCACGGAGCCGCAGTCCTCCGCGGTGGCAATGCCGTAGACATATTCCCCGTCATTGGTGACGATGAACATCCGGGTGCCGTAGGGGATCACCCTGGGGTCCACCGCGATGGCGCCCACCCGGGCTTCGGTGCCGGTGGCCGTGGTGCCCACATAGCCCTCGCAGTGATAGGCCGTGGCTCCGGCGAACATGGAGCTCTTATAGCTGAGCACCTCACCGGTGGGCAGCGTAATGGTGCCGTCGCCGATGACGGGCATCTCCGTCTCTTCCTCTTCGGCGCCGCAGCCCACGGCAACCACCGCGTCCACCGGCTGGCTGGTCACCCGCTGGCTCAGGACGGTGCGCTCCGCTTCCTCTCCGTTAACGTAGGTCACCTTCGCCTGGCAGACCATCTCCCCGGTCTCGCCGGCGGTCAGCACCACCTCCTGCCCCGCGGGAATGGTAGGATCACTGCAGTAGACCGTCTCATAGGGCACCGCGGCGGTGTAGGTCTGCTGTTGATGTACGACCCTGGCCACTGCCAGCTCCATGCCGTCATAGGTCTCGGTGTCCAGCGACAGCGAAATGGTGTCGTCAGGACCCCAGGACAGGTTCAGCCGGGTCAGAAGCTCCTCCACCGTTTCGCCGAAGGAGACTTCCTCCATCACCTCGCCGTAATAGTCGATGGTGACGTTCTGGCTGCGCCGGACCGTGATCTCAGAGACGCCGGCGACGGCCTGGGTGGTATAGGTATCATCCGCGCCCAGCTTCAAGCCGGCCTCTCCCAGTACGGCTTCCGGATCCGTCGCGGACGTGGTATGGACCAGTACCCGATCTCCGTCGGTGATCACATAGGTCGTCTGGGCGAATGCCGTCTGGGACAGCAGCAGCAACGCAATGGCCAGGGGCAAAAGAATTGCTGCTACACGGATAAACAATACTTTTCTCTCTAAGGCTAATCGTGTGAATTTGTGCATTGGATAATACCTCCCTTCGTTGGTTATTCTATTGCGGATACCCTCCGTAAAGAAGGTATCAAATAGTTACATTTTGTATTTTTGGATGAATCGATGCATTCATTATATCAAAAAGTTCGAAAAAGTCAAGCTTTTCTTGCTTTTTACCATTTTCCGACAACTTTTTAGGATATTATGTCAATTTGATTATGTAAACTTCCATTCAAAATATACGGTCGATTCTCCGGATAACGGGCAATATCTTGTGGTAAATTGTAACATTTGGTGACATTGGCATCAGTGTTATGTAACCGTTATTACAACTATGTAAAATTTGTCGCATTCCCCGGAACCGTGCAGAATCTGCCCGGGAGGGATTGACAACCGCCGGGATTTGTGCTAAATTTTAAGCGAGAAAAGCTGTGACGAAGACACGCGTACCCGGAAAGCTTCCCAGAGAGGGGTCCAGATGGTGAAAGGACCCTGAAACCCTGCCGGGCACGATACCACTTCCGAGCCGCATGCGCGGAAATGCCATGCCGGGCGCGCCCGTTAAAGCGTCAATGAGTGGCGGTTTTATGGAAACCGCAACCAGGGTGGAACCGTGGAATACTGCAAGTTACTGTATCCCACCCCTGATCTTTTCAGGGGTGGGTATTTTTTATACCTTCCCCACGGAGCATCATAGTGAATAATGAAAAATGAATATTGAAGAATGAATAATGGAGGTATCCGCTTCGCGGATGATTTAAAAAGGTGCCGAAGGCACACCACAATTATTCACTATTCATTATTCACCATTCATTCTTCATTCGCTCCGAAATAAAAGGAGGTAAATATCATGGAAAACGAAAACATCTACACCTTTGAAAACCCCGAGTACCGCAAGACCTACTGGCACACCTGCTCCCACATCATGGCTCAGGCTGTCAAGCGCCTGTGGCCTGAGGTGCAGCTGGCCATCGGCCCCGCCATCGACGAGGGCTGGTACTACGACTTTGACGCGCCCTTCACCTTTGGTCCTGAGCATCTGACCAAGATCGAAGCCGAGATGAAGAAGATCTGCAAGGAGCGCATCCGCCTGGAGCGCAGTGAGAAGCCCCGGGCCGAGGCAATTGCCTACATGGAAGGAAAGAACGAGCCCTACAAGGTGGAGCTGATCAATGATCTGCCCGCCGATGCCGTCATTTCCTTCTACACCCAGGGCGACTTCACCGACCTGTGCGCCGGCCCCCATCTGGACCACACCGGCCGAGTCAAGCACAACGGCTTCAAGCTGCTGAACTCCTGCGGCGCTTACTGGCGGGGTGACAGCAACCGCAAGATGCTGCAGCGCATCTACGGCATCGGTTTCCCCAGCAAGGACGAGCTGGACGCCTACATCCAGCGCATTGAAGAAGCCAAGAAGCGCGACCACCGGAAGCTGGGCAAGGAACTGGGACTGTTCATGCTCCGGGACGAGGGCCCTGGCTTCCCCTTCTTCCTGCCCAAGGGCATGGTCCTGCGCAACACCCTGATCGACTATTGGCGTCAGGTCCACAAGAAGTACGGCTATGTGGAGTGCTCCACCCCTATGATGATGAACCGGGCCCTGTGGGAAAAGTCCGGCCATTGGGACCACTATAAGAACAATATGTACACCACCGTCATCGACGATGTGGACTTCGCCATCAAGCCCATGAACTGCCCCGGCGGTATGCTGGTCTACCAGTCCGAGCCCCACTCCTACCGCGACCTGCCCCTGCGGGTAGGCGAGCTGGGCCTGGTCCACCGCCACGAGCTGTCCGGCGCCCTCCATGGCCTGTTCCGCGTCCGCTGCTTCACCCAGGACGACGCCCATATCTTCATGACCTGGGACCAGATGAAGGACGAGATCAAGAACGTTGTCAAGCTGTTCGACGAGGTTTACAACGTTTTCGGCCTGAGCTACCAGATCGAAGTGTCCACCATGCCCGAGGATCACATCGGCGAAGTGGAGACCTGGGACGCCGCCACCGACATTCTGAAGCAGGCCATCGAAGAGATCGGCAAGAGCTATATCATCAACGAGGGCGACGGCGCTTTCTACGGTCCCAAGCTGGACTTCCATCTGGCCGATTCCCTGGGCCGTACCTGGCAGTGCGGCACCATCCAGCTGGATATGCAGCTGCCTGAGCGTTTCGAGCTGGAGTATGTGGGCGAAGATGGCCAGAAGCACCGTCCCGTCATGATCCACCGCGTGGTCCTGGGCTCCATCGAGCGCTTCATCGGTGTCATCACCGAGCATTTCGCCGGTGCCTTCCCCCTGTGGCTGGCTCCCGTCCAGGTGAAGGTCCTGCCCGTCACCGACCGTGCCCATGAGTATGCCAAGGGTCTGAACGCACAGCTAAACGACGCCAACATTCGCTCCGAGGTGGACTGCCGCTCCGAGAAGCTGGGCTACAAGATCCGCGAGGCCCAGATGCAGAAGATCCCCTATATGCTGGTTGTCGGCGACCGGGATATGGAGAACGGCACCGTCTCCGTCCGTACCCGCACCGGTGAGGACCTGGGCGCTATGAGCATGGAAGCCTTCATGGCGAAGTGCCAGGAAGAGATCGCCGCCAAGAGCAAGGAAGTTTAATACTGTTTTCAAATTGAAAATAACAGAATCCCGTCTCATTATGATCTTCATATTAAAACCCTTAACGCTTTGCCTTAAAGGTTTTAATTGAATATCAGTATAAGTTTTTATCGCAATTCAAGCCGCCCCCAAAGGGGCGGCTTGTTTTATGCGGTGGGATGTGTTAAAATGGGGTATATGAATTTCGAATTGTAGCTTATCGTGCAGTCTGCAAATTACCAACAACGCTGTCATCCCGAGCGAGCGTCAGCGAGTCGAGGGATCTTGGCACCGATTTTTCTGCAAATCTCAGCGAAATGCGTAGATCCCTCGACTCCATTTCATTCCGCTCGGGATGACAGCTACGGTGCGTAAGGGAACGCTAAACTACAATTCCCCCACCCCGCTACTGACAGGAGGCTATCATGGCCAGCGCGAAGAAACCGGAAAAGAAAACCACTTCCAAAACCAAATCCACCCCCAAAAAGAAGGCTCCGAAAAAGCCCAAGGACATGACCAAGGTCCCGGTCACCACCTCCAACAAGGCCACCGCCGCCCTCTCGGCGGAGCTGGACAAGGTCCCCCGGGACAAGGCCGGCACGCCCGGCTCCGGCAAAAGATCCATCGCCGACAAGGCCGTCTCCCGCAAGACCAACGGCCTCTTCCCGGTGGCCCGGTGGCTGGTGCTGATCCCCCTGGGGATGCTGGCCTTCTTTCTGAAATTCTGCCTTCAGGGCTACAGCTTCTCCGCTCTGGTCTGCGTCTGCCTGATGGGTCTGGTCCTGTTTTACAACGTCATGTCCATTTGGGGCAGAAAAAATCCGAAACCTGCCAAGGCGGTGAAGCGTATCTTTACGATCTTTCTGTGTATCGGCCTGCTGGTCGTGGGCATAACCGAATGTCTCGTGGTCCGGGCCAGCTTCGGAAGCGCGGATACGGATTTTGAATACCTGGTGGTGCTGGGCGCCAAGGTCCGCTCCGACGGGCCTTCCCTGTCCCTCCAGAACCGCATCGACGCCGCCTATGACTATCTGGCAGCCCACCCGGATGCCATCGCCGTGGTCACCGGCGGCAGGGGCACGGACGAGCCCATCACCGAGGCCCAGTGCATGTACGACCACCTGGTGGCCCGGGGCATCGACCCCGACCGGATCTGGATGGAGGACCAAGCCACCTCCACCTGGGAAAATCTCCACTTCACACTGGACCTGATCGAAGAAAAAACCGGCGCCCGGCCTACGAAGCTCGGCGTGCTGTCCAGCGAATACCACCTGTTCCGTGCCAGCCTGTTCGCCAGGGAATGCGGTGTGGAATTCGTGGGCATCCCCGCCAAAACCACCAAGCTCTCCCTGCGAATCAATTATTTCATGCGGGAAGTGGCCGGTGTGTGGCACTATATCTTGTTAGGAGGACAATATCAATGATCGACCGTCATTACGCAGACTACGCCTGGGAGCAGGCCGCGGCGCTCCTCGCCATCGACTCTCCTTCTGGCTATACCGCCAAAGCCGCCGTCTGGGTGAAGGACGCTTTCGAGGCCCTGGGCTTCAGCGCCAAAATCACCACCAAGGGTGGCATCCTCATCGACCTGGGCGGCAACGATAAAAACGACGCCCTGCTGCTGGAAGCCCACGCCGACACTCTGGGCGCCATGGTGGCCGAGATCAAGGGCAGCGGCCGCCTGCGGCTGACCCCCCTGGGCGGTATGCGGGCCGAAAACGCCGAGACCGAAAATGTCCGGGTCTACACCCGCAGCGGCAAGGTCCTCGAGGGCACCTGCCAGCTGTGCAACGCCTCTGTCCATGTCAACGGCGGCTACGGCGACGCCAAGCGCAGCTGGGACACCGTGGAGGTGGTCCTGGACGAGGACGTGGATTCCGCCGCCGACACCCGGGCCTTAGGGCTTGAGGTGGGCGACATCGTCTGCTTCGACCCTCGGACCCGCCGCACCGCCTCCGGCTACCTGAAGAGCCGGTTCCTGGACGACAAGCTGTCCGTCGGCATCCTGCTGGGCTTCGCCAGATATCTCCACGACGAAAAAATCGTCCCCGCCCGGCGGGTCTACGCCCACGTCACCGTTTACGAGGAGGTGGGCCACGGCGGCTCCGCCTCCGTCCCCGCCGGTGTCACCGAAGCCATCTCCGTGGATATGGGCTGTGTTGGCGCCGGACTGCAGTGCACCGAAAAGCAGGTCTCCATCTGCGCCAAGGATTCCGGCGGCCCCTACAGCTACGAGGTGGTGGGCAAGCTCATCGACGCCGCCAAAAAGACGGACGCGGACTACGCCGTGGACGTCTACCCCTTCTACGGCTCCGACGTGGAGGCTACCCTCCGGAGCGGCGTGGACATCCGCCACGGGCTCATCGGCGCCGGCGTCTACGCCAGCCACGGCTATGAGCGCAGCCACATCGACGGCGTTTACAACACCCTGAAGGTTTTGACCGGCTATCTGGAGGTGTGAGATGGACAGGCGGAAGGAAAAGCAGAAAATGACCCCCGGTAAGTGGGCCGTCCTGGCTGTGGTCCTGCTGCTGGCAGAGCCCCAGCTCTTCGGCGCGCTGCTGATCGTTGCCGCGGTGGTGGCCCTCATCTTCGGCCCCCTCTGGCTGCGGACCAAGAAGATCCGGGAACGCAACACCGCCGGGGCCCCGCCCCCTGCCCAGAAGCCCCGGGAGCCCGCCTTTGACGACTGTCCCAAGCCCGTCTGCTTCCACCGGGACAAGGGCGAGCATCACGTCCGCAAAGGCAAAGAGCTGGACCCCTGGGACCGCCCGGATATCGACATCAGCAAATATCAGCGCAGACAGTAATGCGTGAAGGGAAAGAAGAACATGAAAAAGAGAACCATCCTGATCATCGCCGTGGTTATCGCGGCCCTGCTGATCGGCGTCATCGGCGCGCTGGTGCATGATCGGAACACCTACATCACCATCGGCGGCCAGCGCTACCCCCGGAGCACGGAAGCGCTGAGCCTGACGGCCGCTTCCGAAGAGGAATTGGGACAGCTCACGGAGCTGCAGAACCTGAAGCGGCTGGATCTGAGAAAATCCCAGCTGACCACGGCCCAGTTTGACACCCTGCGCGCTGCCCTGCCGGAGTGCGAGATTCTCTGGAAGGTCCCCTTCCAGGGCGGCAGCGTCAGCAGCGACACTACGAAGCTGAACATCACCAGCCTGTCCGCTGAGGATATCCCCCTGCTGGACTACTTCCCCGACCTGACGAAGGTCAACGCCCGGGGCTGCGCCGATTACGACCAGCTGCTGGCCCTGGCGGAAGCCCGGCCCGACCTGGAGCTTTACTACACCCTCTCCCTGGGCGGGGAATTCTGGCCCAACTCCACCACCGTCATGACGGTGGACATCACGCCGGCGGAGCTGGAAGCCGCCCTGAAATACCTGCCCAATGTCACCAGCGTCACCCTCAGCCGGATGCCCGAAAACCCGGAGGAGATGCTGGCGCTTCAGGAAAGCTACCCCGGCATCGAATTTTTCTGGCAGCTGGAGGTCTGCGGCGTGACCGTGGATAACACCGCCACCGAGATCGACCTGTCGAATATCCCCATGGAGGACACCCAGGAGCTGGAAAGCAAGCTGCAATACCTGCCCAACCTGACGAAGGTGGACATGTGCGGCTGCGGCATCTCCAACGAGGAGATGGAGGCCCTGAATGACCGCCACGAGGATACCCTCTTTGTCTGGATCGTCAACATCGGCCCCTACCCCGTCCGTACGGATATCACCTACTACATCCCCGTGAAATACCAGCAGCGGGTAGGCAACGAGGACTGCAAGAATCTGCGCTACTGCACGGAGCTGGTGGCGCTGGATCTGGGCCACATGCCCATCGTCTCCTGTGAATTCGTGTCCTACATGCCCCACCTGAAATATCTGATCCTGGCGGATACCAGCCTGATGAGCATCGAGCCCCTGGCTGATCTGAAGGAGCTGGTATTCCTGGAGATCTTCCTGACCTACGTCACCGACTACAGCCCCCTGCTGACGGTGACCTCCCTGGAGGATCTGAACATCAGCCACACCCACGGCGACCTGGAGCCGCTGACGCAGATGACCTGGCTGAAGCGGCTGTGGTGGGGCGCGAACCCCGGCGAGCAGCTGTCCCGGAAGGACACCGCCTATCTGCAGGAATGCCTGCCCGACACCACGGTGGTTACGGACTTCTGCTACTCCACCGGCCGCGGCTGGCGCCAGGGTGGACACTATTACGACATGCGGGATTATTTCGGCATGTGGTATATGGATCAGGGTTAAGTAAAAATCAAAGGGCGGACCCACAGGTCAATGTCACTAAGTTAGCGACATTGGTGTGAAAGCAAGTCCCACAACGAATGAGTGCATCCCGCGAGGGATGCACTTTTTCAGCAAAAAGGGCATGACAAGTAAGCGGATCGAAAAATCCGCTTAAAAAGGCTATTCAAA
>JAFUMG010000082.1 GCA_017473225.1 Oscillospiraceae bacterium
CGTACAGTCTGCAAATTACCAACAACGCTGTCATCCCGAGCGAGCGTCAGCGAGTCGAGGGATCTTGGCACCGATTTTACTGCAAATCTCAACGAAATGCGTAGATCCCTCGACTCCATTTCATTCCGCTCGGGATGACAGCTGCGGTGCGTAAGGGAACGTTAAACTACAATTTGACCATTCACCATTTGGCGATCCGGTGCGGGAGGGGGATACCAGGCGGTGGAAATAAAAAAAGACCGCTTCCTTTCGGAAACGGTCTTTATGGAGCGGGTGACGAGGCTCGAACTCGCTACCTCCACCTTGGCAAGGTGGCGCTCTACCGGATGAGCTACACCCGCAACGGACATGACGTATTATAACACCTTATCCGAAAATGTCAAGCACTTTTTTAAAAATTCTCAATTATTTTTTTGAGGCTCGGTTTCCGCCGTCACGGAGGGGTCGTAGGCCGAGTAATCCCAGACATAACCCTCCATCTCGGCGTCGGAGCGCATCCGGAAGCCGCCCTCGCTGTTGCACCGCAGCAGGTCCACATGGTAATACACGCCGTCATCGCAGATCATGTTCCAGTACCAGGGCTCGCCGGCCTTGGTGCCGGAGACGATCCGGCATTCCAGCCCCGCCTGGCGGCACATGGCCGCGTACACGCTGGCAAAGGCCTCACAGTCGCCCACACCGTGGCACAGCAGGCTGTAGGCCGGGGTGAGGGAGGTCTCGAATTTGTAGTCGTAGCGCTCCAGCAGGAAGGCGTAGAGCTGGGCGTATTTCTGAGAGTCGGCGCCGTCGCCGCTGACGTAGAGGGAGGCCGAGGCGAAATAGGGCTCCACCTGGGTCTGCATCTGTCGCAAGGCGTCCCGGCTGGTCTGGTATGTAAAGTTCAGCTCCAGCACCCGGGTGGTTCCCGCGTCCGGGTACAGGCCCACGGCCACCTGGGGGGTCTCCATGACAGTGTCCGGGTTCAGCATGGCGTAGTCCTCCACGAACTGGGTCAGGTCTGTGGCTTCGAAGTTTTCCACCAGGATCACCACGCCGGCGTCGCATTTTTCCAGAGCGTCGGCAATCTTGGCCTCCATGCCGGCCATGTCCTGGGCCTTCTGGATCTTGCGGATCTCGGAGCGGCCGTGGATATAGGAGATGTTGACGGACACCGCGGGCTTGCCGCCGCCGGTGCCGATCTCGTAGTCGATCTTTTCGATGGCGTAGGCGCCGATGGGGTACATTTTTTGCAGGTACCGGGCAGCTGTGCCGACGCCCACCTCCACCGAGGACTGGTCGTAGTCGCTTACATAGATGACGGCGCTTTCGGTGCTGGAGTCCACCATCCGGGTCATGGCTTCCAGCAGCTCCGTGTAATTGGCGGCGCTGACGGTGCCGGACTGGACGTCGGTCAGCTGCTCCTGATGGAGCGTCACCGATTCATAATGGCCGTCCATCCAAACGCCGCAGCCGCTGAGCAGCAGACACACCGCCGCCAGCAGCAGGATCATTCGTTTCATATCAGCCCTCCTTGCGGATTCATAGGGGGTGTTGCAAATTGTAGTTTCATGCACTGGCGCGGGAGCGCCCATGGCTTCCCCCGGGGGGAAGCTGTCGCCGCCGTAAGGCGGTGACTGATGAGGAATGCGGGCGGAAAACTTACGTTTTCGCATCTATATCAGGCCTTTTCCAGCCTTCAGTGCACGCCATTCCTCATCCGACCTCGCGTTGGCTATTGTATGCTTGCCACTGGCAAGCATAATATTTAGATCCGCTGCGCTATGCTCGGCCACCTTCCCCCCGGGGGAAGGCATGGC
>JAFUMG010000049.1 GCA_017473225.1 Oscillospiraceae bacterium
CCTTCCGGGGCGGATGGGCGCCTAATTAGGCAGCCAGAGCAACAGTATTGTTGTCAGTTAATTTTAAAAAGTACCCGTTTTATCGTGGTCAGGTGCCACGACCCGCTTATCCAGCCTCACTACCCCCGTCGAAACCAGTACATCCCCATGTAGAAGTGTGGAGCTTTGAAAGTGGAGAGTGAAGTGCAAGTGATAGAAATAACTCCCCACTCCACTCTCCACACTTCACTCTTAATTAAAATCTGCCGTAGGGATCGGGCAGCTTCTTGGGCTCGGGATAGGTCTCGCCCTTGGTGTCCACCGTGATGGAAGCGATCTTCTGCTCGGTCTGGGGACGGTCCATGCGGTCGGTCTTCACGGAAGCGATGGCGTCCACCACATCCATGCCGGAGGTCACCTTGCCGAAGGCGGCGTACTGGCCGTCCAGGTGCTTGGCATCCTGATGCATGATGAAGAACTGGGAGCCGGCGGAGTTGGGGGACTGGCTTCTGGCCATGGACAGGACGCCGCGCTTGTGCTTCAGCTCGTTCTTGACGCCGTTGTAGAAGAACTCGCCCTTGATGCAGTAGCCGGGGCCGCCCATGCCGGTGCCCTCGGGGCAGCCACCCTGGATCATGAAGCCGGGGATGACACGGTGGAAGATCAGGCCGTCATAATAATTGTGATTGCACAGGTCGATGAAATTGTAAACGCTCTGGGGGGCCTTCTCGGGGTACAGCTCGCCCTCGATGACGCCGCCGTTTTCCATGGTGATCTTAAAAGTAGGATTTGCCATAATTGTTAATATCTCTCCTTCATGGCCCGGTCGATCTGACGCTTGGCGTCCCGCTCAGCCGCGGCCTGTCTTTTGTCGTAAAGCTTTTTGCCCTTGCACAGGCCCACCTTGACCTTCACCCGGCTGCCCTTGAGGTAGACGCTCAGGGGGATCAGGGAGTAGCCGTCCTGCTTGACCTTGCCGAACATGCGCATGATCTCGCGCTTGTGCATCAGCAGGCGGCGGGGGCGGCGGGAATCCACATTGAAGCGGTTGCCGTGGTCATAGGGGGAGATGTGCATCTGGTTCAGGATGAGCTCGCCGTCCTTGATGCCGCACCAGGCGTCCTTCAGGTTCAGATTACCCGCCCGGATGGACTTGACCTCCGTGCCTACCAGCTCAATGCCGGCCTCGTATTCTTCTTCAATGAAGTATTCATGCCGGGCCTCCCGGTTGGTGGCCATGACCTTGATGCTTTCCTTTTCCAGCTTGCTCACCTCCTTGATCTCGCATCCCCGGAAGGGGAGCCTAATTATTATACCATAACTGTCAAGGGCTTTAAACGGTAATTTCGATCAGATTTTCTTCAAAGCCCAGAACGCAGCTTTCGTAATAGCCGTCCCCGGTGGTCCTGGGGCCGCTGAGGACGCTGTAGCCGTCCGCTTCCAGCCGCGCTGTCAGGGTGTCGACGGCATCCTTACTCCCGGCGCTGAAGGCCAGATGGATATAGCCGGTGCGGCTCGGACTCTTTTCCGGATCGGACAACTGAGGCTTGTGCATGATCTCCAGCCGGGCGCCGCCCCCGAAGGTCAGAAAATAGGAGCGGAAATCGGTGGTTTTGTTGTGATAGCCGTCGTTGGCGGCCGCGCCGAAATATTTCACGAAGAAATCCCGGGCGCCTTCCAGATCGTTGACGTACATGGCAACGTGTTCGATTTTCATATCAGCCCTCCCCGAACAAGAAATCTTCCAGTTCCTTCGTCGAATGGAAGGTATGATCGCACAGCCGGGTCATTTCCTCCATGATCTTCGGATAATCGGTCCGGCCCCAGGCGGCGAAGGCAATGGGCACACCGGCTTTGCTGGCCATTTCGTAGGCGGGCTTCATGTCGTCCACCACCAGAAGCTGCTCGGGCCGGAGCGCATACTTTGCCATGATCTGTTCCAGCGGGTAGGGACTGGGCTTGCGCTGGTGCTCCGGGTAGTCCCAGCCGAAGATGTCGTCCGGCTGGATGCCGAAATGGGCGGCATAGTCCCGGGTGATGTTGTCGTTGCAGGAATGGGATACCACGCAGATCAGACCGCCTGCTTCCTTCTGCCGGCGGATGACATTTTCAATACCGGGGAAGGGGGCGGGGATGTGGTCCTTGATGTAGGCCTGCCAGCCCATGTATTCATCCACCAGCTCCTGTTCGGTAAAGCCGTACCACCGGCGGCACATCTCATTGAAGCCCAGATCGCAGCAGCCGTGGACATATTCATCCAAGGTGATGGTAGCGCCGGGGCGGTACTGGTCGAGAATATAGCAGAAGAAGGGGTAGTTGACGGTGGCTTCACTTTGAACCACGGTGTCGTCGTGGTCTAATACAAGGCATGGATATTTCAGCATGGAGTTCACTCCTGTTTCTTTTTGGAATAATAGACGCAACGGTGGATTGTGCCGCGGTATTCAATTTCATCCAGCTTGTCAAGTTTAGTCATGCCGGCTTTGATCATGACTCGGATGCTTGCGATGTTGTCCTCAAAGGCGCCGGTGATGACTTCACAGTACCCTTGGTCAAACAAATCGGAAATTACACCGCAGAGTGCCTCTGTCATATAGCCGCGTCCATGATAGTCCGGTCGAATCAGGTATCCCAGTTCGATGGAACCATTTTCAATCTCCACATCGTTGAGAAATCCAATCAGATGTTTATTGAGGTAAATTCCCCGGACATAGTGATTTTCGTCCTGAGAAAGTTCCGTCAGCCGCTTAAACAAGGGGAGGGCATCTTCATGCTTCTCAAAGTCAGGCAGCATATAGGTTTTTTTAATGATGTCATTAGTCAGCAGATCCAGTGCGGAATCTGTGTCGCATTCCGCAAAGGGCTTCAAAGTGAGCCGCTTGGTGCGTATTATCATTTGCGGCACCTCCTTATTTTCTGTATTATAACAAAGTAAGGGGAGATAGGCAACCACCAAATTCCTCTTGCGATATTCGAACATCTGTGCTATAATAAAACAAACGAACGAATCGAGGTGAGCAGGATGCTGCGCAATTGTCCGGTGGATGTGATATCCGTTTGCAGCGCCGACGGATCCATCAAGCCCCTGCGGCTGCGGATGGAAGACGAGGAACACCAGCTCCTGCGCGTGGATATCGATGAGGTCATCAGTGTGAAGGAGATCCAGTATGTAGGCATCGAGGCTCATGTGTTTCTGTGCCGGGCCACGGTGCGGGGGAAGGAATGGATGTTTGAGTTGAAATACACCATTCGGACCCACTCCTGGTGCATCATGCGGAAGGTGTATTGAGATGGCAGAGCGTGTAATTTTTCATGTGGACGCCAATTCGGCGTTCCTCAGCTGGACGGCGGCCTATAAAGTCAAGGTCCTGGGGGAGGAGCAGGACATCCGGGAGGTCCCCTCCGTGGTGGCCGGGGACAGGGCCTCCCGGCACAGCATCATTCTGGCCAAATCCACTCCGGCGAAAAAGTTCGGCATCCAGACAGGGGAGCCCCTGTTCCAGGCTCTGGAAAAATGCCCGGAGCTGGTGATCGTGCCGCCGGATTACGAGCTTTATGTGGAGGCCAGCCGCCATTTCGTGGAGATGCTGCGGCAGTTCAGCCCAGCGGTGGAGCAGTATTCCATCGACGAAGCCTGGGTGGATATGACAGGCACCCAGCGGCTCTGGGGCAGCCCCCGGCTGGCGGCGGAGAAAATGCGGACCCGTATCTGGGAGGAGCTGGGCTTTACCGTCAATGTGGGCATTTCGTCCAATAAGCTGCTGGCGAAAATGGCCGGGGATTTTGAAAAGCCCAACAAGGTCCACACCCTCTTCCCGGAGGAGATGGCGGCCAAATTCTGGCCCCTGCCGGTGCGGGACCTGTTCCTGGTCGGTTCCGCCACGGAGCGGAAGCTGAAAATGCTGGGCATCTATACCATCGGGGACCTGGCGAAGGCGGATGTGCGGGTGCTGAAAAAGCGGCTGGGCAAGCACGGCGAGACCATCTGGCATTTTGCCAACGGCCGCAACGCCGACGCGGTGACCCCGGAGCCCGCGGAGAACAAGGGCTACGGCAACTCCGTCACCACGGCCCGGGATGTGACGACCTTTGAGGAGGGCCATCAGGTGCTGCTGAGCCTTTGCGAAACGGTAGCCAGCCGGATGCGCCGGGACAGCAAATGCGGCAGCTGCCTGACGATCCATCTGCGGACCAACGAATTCCATCATTTTTCCCACCAGTCCCAGCTGCTGGGGGCCACGAATATCACGGGCGAGATCTACCGGGAGGCCTGCCGGGTCTTCGACGAAGCCTGGGACGGTGTCACGCCCCTGCGGCAGCTGGGGGTACAGATGACGAAGCTGTCGGGAGAGCCCTATCAGCAGTTCGATTTTTTCTCAGGCATGAGCCCGGAGCAGTTTGAGAAAAAGCTGAAGCTGGACGAGACAGTGGACGCCCTCCGGGACAAATTCGGCGAGGACGCCATCCGCCGTGGGAAATTTGCCAATAAACCCGGGGAGCATATGGCGGGAGGCCTGCACAAATCCCGCAGAACCGGCGTCACAAAACCGGTGCCGAAGGAATTTTAGGGTGGAAAACGGAGCGAGAATGGAGTATACTGAATTGTAGTTTGTCGTTTTATTGAAAAGTAGTTGCGGCACCTAAAAAATATGCTGTCATTGCGAGCCAGCGCGCACGCTGGCGTGGCAATCCCCTACGGCGACGTAACGCAGTTCGATGTTGAAAAATCTTGGTATGTCCGAGATAAAATACATTTCCTATCATTGTAGGTTCACGGAAGATCCGGGGGATTGCCACGCCAGTGGTGCTCCGCGCAGCGAATCGATAATATTATGGCTGCCGATGGCAGCCATACTACTATTCAATGCGGACTGGCTCGCAATGACATACTTCTTTTTAACTGCACTAAAAACTACAATTCGAGCAACAGAAAAGAGGGCCAAACTATGTCCTACGTTAAATTTTACCGGGATGACCCCAATGCGCCGAAGCCCAATATGCCGGCACATCTGGGCTCCAACTGCATCATCACCTGCAAGGGCCGTCTGCTGCTGGAGCGGCGGCGGGACTCTGATACTTGGGGGTTGGTCGGCGGCGGCTGCAAAAAATGGGAGACCCCGGAGCAGGCCATGTCCAGGGAGGTCTGGGAGGAGCTGGGCATCCGGGTGCCGAAGGAAAAATTCCAGAAGCTGAAGGTCTACGGCGAACCCGGCCGCATCGCCGCGTTCCGGGACGGCTCCGTCTGGCGGATGGTCATCGTGGTATTCGCCCTGGATCTTGAGGAGGAGCCGGCGATCCGCATCAGCGCCGAGTCCAAAGAGGCCCGGTTCTTTACCAAAGAGGAGGTCCGGCAGCTGCAGATCCCCGTGACCCACAGCGACATCGTGGCCGAATGCTTCCTGGCCCGGTGAATATATTTGTAAACAATATGCAAAAATATGAAAAAATACTTGTATATTCACAAAATCTGTGTTAATATACACCGTGACGGCGCAGTATCCTAGTCGGAACTGCCGGCTCCCAGGTAGGGCCTAAAAATCCTATGAAGGGCATATCGATGAAGTCCCTGGTGTCTGCTTTTTACGCCCAGTTTAGGGTGGATGCTGGGGGTTAAGGATCTCGGGCGCACCCCAACGGCATGGGGTATCCGACCCGACTTCCGTGGAGACCTGAAACTTGTGCGACGACGGCAGAAGCTCCGGAAGGGGTCCGATCGCGTACGAATCAGGTATGAACCTGCAAGGCGGTGCACAGAATCGTGTGCTGCGTGCAGCGTAGCCTGCCTTGAGTGAACATGCCGGGGAAAGGGGAACAGGCGGCCGGATGTTATGGCCATGACATCTGCCGATATTGCCCCTGGAAACCATGCTTGCAAAAGAGGCTAAGAGCCGGTCCGTTTCGCCGTGGAAATCACCTAGGCTGTCCTAACCGGGCGGGCAGGGGATTGCAGTACGGACTAAGTGGCAATCGGGTATTCAATTTGGCAACACTTGAACGGAAGGATCAAACGGAAACGGCCTGCGCGGCAACGGCAGGTTCCTCCCGGGGAAAACCAACCCGACCTAAGCCGTAAGATTTATCCTGTCTGCCGCCGTCATTTCATTAACTTTTCAAAGGGGTTTATTTCCGTGTCAAAATCCGATCCCGCATCATCCCAGAAAGAGCGGAATAAGACGATCCGCTGGGTCGTCACCATTTTTTTCGTTACCATTGTCATTTCCGGTATCATTTCCCTGGTTTCTGACGAAATCATGAGCCGCAGCGGCATCATTACGGCCTTTCTGATCCTGATGGCCATTATCATGATCGGTATCATCTTTGACATTATCGGCGTGGCTGTTACCTCCGCCGATGAAACGCCCTTTCATTCTATGGCGGCCCGGAAGGTCCCGGGCGCCCAGGAGTCCATCCGTCTGCTGCGCAACGCCAGCAAGGTCGGCTCCATCTGCAACGACGTCATCGGCGACGTCTGCGGCGTTGTATCTGGCAGCGCCTCGGCGACCATTGCTGCCCTTGTGATCAGCAAGACGGAGCCCGGCTGGCCCCGGATCATCACCCTCAGCATGTCCGCGCTGGTCGCGGGCCTGACCGTCGGCGGCAAGGCCATCGGCAAGGGATTTGCCATGAAATCCGCCACGGCGATCGTCCATGGTGTGGGACGCGTCATCTACGCGCTGCACCACATCCCGGATATGTTCCGGAAAAAGAAAAATAAACGATAGGTTGTGCAGACTCGTGCGTATTTTAGAGAATATCAGCGGTCACGATGATCTTATTCGATTAAATGACGCGGAAAGACAGCAGCTCTGCGCTGAGATCCGCGAATTTCTGATTTCCAGCGTTTCCAGGACCGGCGGCCATCTGGCCTCCAATCTGGGAACGGTGGAGCTTTCTGTCGCCATCGAGACCGTTTTTAATACAATGGAAGACCGCCTGGTTTTTGATGTCGGACATCAGTCTTATGTGCATAAGCTGCTGACCGGACGCCAGGCGGATTTTGAGCATCTGCGGCAGTTCGGCGGCATGTCCGGCTTCCCCAAGCCCCACGAAAGCCCCTCCGATTCCTTCGTGGCAGGCCACGCCTCCAGCTCCATTTCCATCGCCCTGGGCATGGCCCGGGCAAGGACCCTCCAGAAGCAGGATTACCATGTGGTAGCCCTGATCGGCGACGGCGCCGCCACCGGCGGCATGGCCTACGAAGGCCTGAACGACGCCTCCGACAGCGGCGAGCCCATGGTCATCATCCTCAACGACAACGAAATGTCCATCGACCGGAATGTGGGCGGTCTTGCGGGACACCTGTCCCGGATCCGCTCAGGAGCCCGGTATATCCGCCTGAAGAACCGTTACCGCAGGGTGTTGGAAAAGCTCCCCGGCGGCATGGTTTTTTACAAATTTACCAGCGCCGTCAAGAACCGGGTCAAGCGGCTGTTCCTGGCGTCCACGATCTTCGAGAACATGGGTTTGAAATACCTCGGCCCTGTGGATGGTCACGACCTGCCCGGTCTGATCTCCATCCTGCGCTCCGCGAGAGACATGAAGAGCCCTGTGGTGGTCCATGTGATGACCCACAAGGGCCTTGGCTACAAGCCCGCGGAGGAGGACCCCGCGAAATTCCACGGCATCGGCAAATTCGACCCCGCCACCGGCAAGACCCTTAGCAAGAAGGTGCCCACCTTCTCCGATTCCTTCGGCGAGACCATGGTGGAGCTGGCGGAAAAGGACCCCCGGGTCTGCGCCATCACGGCGGCCATGCCCGGCGGCACCGGCCTACTGAAATTCCGGGGCAGGTTCCCGGAGCGCACCTTTGACGTGGGTATCGCGGAGGAGCACGCGGTGTCCATGGCCGGCGGCCTGGCGAAGCAAGGGATGGTGCCCGTTGTGGCGCTGTATTCCACCTTCCTGCAGCGGTCCTACGACCAGATCATGCAGGACGCGGCCATGCTGAAGCTCCATGTGGTCTTCGCCGTGGACCGGGCCGGCCTGGTGGGCGACGACGGCGAGACTCATCACGGCGTCTACGATGTTGGCTTCCTGCGTCAGACGCCCAATATGACCGTTCTTTGCCCCGTGAGTCTCGCGGAGCAGAAGGACATGCTCCGCTGGGCCATTGAGGACTGGGATTGTCCCGTGGCCGTCCGGTACCCCCGGGGCAGTGACGGCAGCTATCAGGCATCCGACTGGGAAGCGGGCGCTCACGCTCATCGTGATGGCGCGCTGAAATGCCACCGCCAGGGCTCCGACGTGACCCTGATCACCTACGGCACCATTTTCCAAAACGTCATGGATGCCGCGGAGCTGCTCCGGGAGCAGGGTATCGAGGCGACGGTCCTGCGCCTGCAGACAGTCGCGCCTCTGAATATCGATAAAATCGTGGAAAATCTGTCCTCCTGCCATCATGTAGTCGTGGTGGAGGAGATCTGCGCTGGCTCCGGCGTCCGTCAGGACATCGCCTGGGAGCTGCAGCACCGTCTGCCTGACTGCCGGGTGGATGGGATCGATCTGGGCCACCGCTTTGTGACCCATGGCAGCATGGACCTGCTGTACCGCCATTACGGCTTGGACGCGGCGTCCATCGCGAAATACACCCGGGAGGTGCTAGGGAAGTGAAGGTAAAGAAGAGACTGGACGTTCTGCTGACGGAACGGATGTACGCGGAGACCCGCTCCAAGGCCCAGGCCATTATCATGAGCGGCAATGTGTATGTAAACGGCCAGAAGGCGGACAAGCCCGGCATCTCCTATGAGGAGACCGTGGAGATCGAGGTCCGGGGCGCGGTCTGCCCCTATGTCAGCCGGGGCGGCCTGAAGCTGGAAAAGGCCCTGCGGGACTTCGGCGTGAAGCCGGAGGGCTTTGTGTGCAGCGATTCCGGCGCTTCCACCGGCGGCTTTACCGACTGTCTGCTGCAGCAGGGCGCGAAGAAGGTCTTCGCCATCGACGTGGGCTATGGCCAGCTGGACTGGAAGATCCGCTCCGATGAGCGTGTCGTCGTCATGGAGCGGACCAACATCCGCTATGTGACCCCCGAGGATCTGGGAGAGCCGCTGGACCTCTCCGTCATTGATGTGAGCTTCATCGGTCTGGAGATCGTGCTGCCCACCATCAAGACCCTCCTGAAGCCCGAATCCGGCCAGGTCCTGTGCCTGATCAAGCCCCAGTTCGAGGCCGGCAAGGAAAACGTCGGCAAAAAGGGCGTCGTCCGGGATCCGAAGATCCACCAGATGGTGCTGGATAATTTCGTCTCCCTGGTGCACAATCTGGGCTTTACCATTCTGGGCCTGACCTTCAGCCCTGTGAAGGGCCCCGAGGGCAATATTGAATTTCTGGGCCACCTGACCCTGGCGGATACTCCTGGCATCGAACCGGATACGGCGGACGTTGTCGCTCAGGCACATAAAACTCTGGATTGAGGTTGAAACCATGAAAAATGTGATTCTGACCCCGAATCCCTACCGCGACAAGGGATTCCAAACGGTCCGCAGCGCCATGAAGATCCTGCGGGAAGCGGGCATCGAGCCGAAGCTCTGCCTTCCCTTTGAGGTGGACCGGAGCTTTGAGCTGCCGAAGGATCTGCGCTTTACCCGGCTGGAGCGGGAGCTGCCCAACGCGGAGCTGGTGGTATGCTTCGGCGGCGACGGCACCATACTGCATATGGCCAAGGCCGCGACCCGGAAGGGCATTCCCATTCTGGGTGTCAACATCGGCACCATGGGCTTTCTGGCGGAGCTGGAAAGCACCGAGCTGGACCAGCTGCCCCGGATCGTCAAAAATGACTTCACCCTGGACAGCCGGATGATGCTGGACGTGACAGTCCAGCGGGACCGGGACATCGTCTTTCATGACATCTGCCTGAATGAAGTTGTGGTGACCAAGGGCGCAATCGCCCGGGTGACCCATCTGGCGGTGAAATGCGACGGCGTCCAGGCACTGCAGTGCGGCGGCGACGGTATCATCGTGGCCACCCCCACAGGCTCCACCGCCTACAGCCTTTCCGCCGGCGGTCCCATCGTGGAGCCGGAAGCCAGCAATATCATCATCACCCCCATCTGCGCCCACGATGTCATGAGCAAATGCATGGTGACCTCCGGCAGGCGTGTCATCAATGTGGAGCTGGTGCGCAATACCCGGCGCAACGCCTTCCTGTCCGTGGATGGCGGCAAGGCCTTCCGGCTGAATTCCGGCGACATCACGACCATCAAGAAGAGCGCTCTGGAAGCCCGGCTGGTCCGTCTGAAGGACCGGAGCTTCTATGATGTGATCAATATGAAATTCAAAGAAACCTGAGAGGTGACCGGTTTTGAAATCCCAAAGACAAGCGAAAATCATGGAGATCATCTCCACAACAAACGTGGAAACCCAGGAGCAGCTGCTGCAGGAACTGGAGGAAGCCGGTTTCCGAAGCACACAGGCCACCATTTCCCGTGATATCAAGGAGCTGCGGATCGTCAAGGAGCTGACGACCCTGGGCACTTACCGCTATACCACCGCGGCCAAGGAGCTGCCCTCAGCCTTTTCCACCCGGCTGAACACCATTTTCCGGGAATGCGTCACCCGGTACGACTACGCCCAGAACATCGTGGTCATCCACACACTGCCCGGTCTTGCGGGCGCGGCCGCTTCCGCCATCGACGCCATGAACATGAGCGTCGTGGTGGGCACCCTGGCCGGCGATGACACCGTCATGGTGGTCATGCGCGACAGCAACACCGCCGCCCAGCTCTGCGGCGAGATCGGCAGCCTGACGAACTGATTTTAAGGAGGAAAATACCGTGCTGAGTCTTCTGCATATCGAGAATATTGCGGTCATCGAGAGCGCGGATATTTCCTTTGACCGCGGCTTCAATGTCCTGACCGGCGAGACCGGCGCCGGTAAATCCATCGTCATCGACGCCATTTCCGCCATCCTGGGCCAACGGGCCTACCGGGACATGATCCGGACCGGCACCACAAAGGCCTCCGTTCGGGCGGTATTCACCGGAGTGCCGGAACTGAGTTGGTTCAGTGAGAACGGCGTGGAATATGACAGCGAGACCATCATCCAGCGGGAAGTGTACCTGGACGGCAAGAATGTCTGCCGGGTCAACGGGCAGCTGGTGACGGTGAGCATCCTTCATAAGCTGGGCATCCAGCTGATCAACATCCACGGACAGCACGATTCGGCGTCCCTGTTCGACGAAGCCAATCACCTGACCTTTCTGGACGATTTCGCTGGCAATGAAACCCTGCGGTTGGCCTACGGCGAGAAATACGCCGCTGTGGAAAAGCTGCGCCGGGAAATCAGCCGCATCTCCATGGACGAGAGCGAGAAGCTGCGCCGGATGGAGACCCTGAAATACCAGATCGAGGAGATTGAAAAGGCCGGCCTGACCGCCGGCGAGGACGAGGAGCTGGAAGCTCGGCGCAAGCTCCTTCAGAATTCCGAAAAGATCGCCAAGGGCATCAACGAAGCCGTTGAGACCCTCTATGGCGGCGATGACACCGACGGCGCGGCCTCCATGCTGGCCACCGCGGAGCGGGCATTGGCACGGATCTCCAAATTCAGCGACCAGATCTCGGAGCTCCACGAAAAGGTGGCCGACCTGATGTACCAGGTCCAGGACGCCGCGGAGCTGGCGCGGGATGTGCAGTATGAGCTGTCTTACTCCGCTGATGAGCTGGACCAGATCGAGTCCCGGCTGGATGTGATCCATAAGCTGCGGCGCAAATACGGCGCCAGCTGCGCCGATATTCTGGAATATCTGGAAAAAGCGAAGAGGGAACTGGACGAGATCGAATTCGCCGATGACCATGTGGAGCGGCTGAAGGGGAAGCTGAAGAAGGCCGAAAAGGAAGCCTGGGACGCGGCGCTGGCCCTCCGGGAAAACCGGAAGGAGACCGCCCAAAAGCTGTCCGCGCGGATCCTGACGGAATTGAGCCAGCTGGATATGCCGAAGGTTCAATTTTCCTGTGAATTTACGGAGCTGGAGCTGACGGCCAACGGCGCGGACGCCGTGGCGTTTTACATGTCCGCCAACGTGGGCGAAGCATTGAAGCCCATGAGCAAGGTGGCCTCCGGCGGCGAGCTGGCCCGCATCATGCTGGCCATGAAGAACGTCCTGGCGGAACAGGACAGGGTGGACACTCTGATCTTCGACGAGGTGGACACCGGCGTCTCCGGCCGGGCTGCCCAGAAGGTGGCTGAAAAGCTGCGCAGCGTAGCCCGGAACAAGCAGGTCCTCTGCGTCACCCATCTGCCCCAGATCGCGGCCATGGGCGATACCCATCTGCTGATCGCCAAGGGCGAGCGGAACGGGCGGACCTATACCACTGTGACGCCCCTGGATATCGATGGCCGCAAGCGGGAGCTGGCAAGAATCATCGGCGGCGCCAATATCACGGAAACGACCCTCAAGAGCGCCGAGGAGATGCTCCATGGGTGACCGCAGGAGGAATGCGCACCCGGCTTTGAATATGCTGAAAAGAAATCCGGTTTCTGCGGCAATTCTGGGACTTTTGCTCGTCATTGTGCTCTGTTTCTGCGTCGTACGCTGTTCTTCCGGGCAGAAGGATTACAGCGATTTTCTGGACGCCCTCGGCCAGAGGGAATCCTCAGACCGCTACGACGCGGAGAACAGATTCGGATATCTGGGCAGATACCAGATGGGCGAATTGGCCCTCCGGGAAGCCGGTTTTATGGACACCGGCGGCAAATGGACCCGCCTTGCCAACAGCTATGGAATCTCCTCCAAAGCAGACTTTCTCCTGTCAGCCGAGGGACAGGACGCGTCAGTTCGTGCCTGCCACATCAGACTTTGCGGTTACATCCAAAGCTATGGTCTGGAGCGGTATGTGGGCACCCGGTACTGCGGCGTCAAGGTCACCAAGTCCGGCCTGCTGGCCGCCTGCCATTTGGTGGGCATCGGAAGCCTGAGCGCCGCTCTGGAGCGGAATGAACCTGTCCGCGACGCAAATGGAGTACCGGCATCGGAATATATGGAACACTTTGCGGGGTATGATATTTCCGAGGTCTGGGACTGACAAATGTATTTTGTATAAATCTACCGAATATCCGACCTCTGACTCTTGACAAAACACCTTGTTTTTGTTAGTATAACCGGGTAAACACGTTGAAGGGAACAAGTAAGCGTCCCATTTCCCGCCAGAGAGCTGCCGGTGGGTGCAAGGCAGCGGGGAAACACGCTGAAATACCTCCCGGAGTGGCCTGCCTGAAACGCGAAGCGGAATAGGGGAGGACGGGGTCGCCCGAAACAGCGAGAGGTGTTATCAGACACCGTGAGGTCTTCATTGTGAGGTGAAGATGAACCAGAGGTGGTACCGCGTAATTTTCACGCCCTCTGTCCGTTAAGGACAGGGGGCTTCATTTTTTGTCATTCCGAGCCAGTGCGCACACTGGCGTGGGAATCCCCCGGTCCAATGGCGTTTCCCTGAATTTTGGGGGATTGCCACACCAGTCTGCGGACTGGTTCGCAATGACACGATATTTTATTAGGAGGAAAAGAACATGAAAGTTTATGACGAGCTGGTAGCCCGGGGTCTGATTGCCCAGGTTACCAATGAAGACGAGATCCGTGAGATGATCGACAACGGCAAGGCCACCTTCTACATTGGCTTTGACCCCACTGCCGACTCCCTGCATGTGGGCCACTTCATGGCTCTGTGCCTGATGAAGCGGCTGCAGATGGCCGGCAACAAGCCCATCGCCCTGATCGGCGGCGGCACTGCCATGATCGGCGACCCCTCCGGCCGTACCGACATGAGAAGCATGATGACCAAGGAGACCATCGACCACAACTGCGCTTGCTTCAAAAAGCAGATGGAGCGGTTCATCGAGTTCGGCGAAGGCAAAGCCCAGATGGTCAACAACGCCGACTGGCTGCTGGACCTGAACTACATCGACGTTCTGCGGGATGTGGGCGCCTGCTTCTCCGTCAACAATATGCTGCGGGCCGAGTGCTACAAGCAGCGTATGGAGAAGGGCCTGAGCTTCCTGGAATTCAACTACATGATCATGCAGTCCTACGACTTCTACCATCTGTTCCAGCACTACGGCTGCAACATGCAGTTCGGCGGCAACGACCAGTGGTCCAACATGCTGGGCGGCACTGAGCTGATCCGCCGCAAGCTGGGCAAGGACGCCCACGCCATGACCATCACCCTGCTGCTGAACAGCGAGGGCAAGAAGATGGGCAAGACCGCCAAGGGCGCCGTCTGGCTGGATCCCAACAAGACCACTCCCTACGAGTTCTACCAGTACTGGCGCAATGTGGAGGATGCCGACGTGATGAAGTGCATCCGGATGCTGACCTTCCTGCCCCTGGAGCAGATCAACGAGATGGACTCCTGGAAGGACGCCAAGATCAACGAAGCCAAGGAGATCCTGGCCTACGAGCTGACCAAGCTGGTCCACGGCGAGGAGGAGGCCGCCAAGGCCCAGGCTGCCGCCAAGGCGCTCTTCGTGGGCGGCGGCGACGACGCCAACATGCCCACCACCGAGATCCCCGCCGACAAGCTGACGGACGGCAAGATCGGCTTCCTGAACCTGATGGTGCTGTGCGGCCTGGCCCCCTCCAACAAGCAGGCCAGACAGCTGGTCCAGCAGGGCGGCGTGCTGGTCAACGACGAGAAGATGGACGATCCCACCTTCGCCGTCACTGAGGAGATGCTGAAAGAAGGCGTCAAGATCCGCAAGGGTAAGAAGGTCTTCCATAAGGCTGTGCTGGCTTAATTGAATGCTAAAAAGCGGTCCCGATTGGGACCGCTTTTCGTTTTACGCAAGGGTTTTTCGGAATTCTTCCATATCCACCACTTTCCCGGTCAGCCGGGCCTGCTCGAGGGCGCAGGCCATCAGGTGGCTCTCCACACTACGGGAGATGGAGCTGCGGGAATCCGTGCTGTGTTCAGCCATCGAGGCGGTGAAATCCTCCATGATCCCGGCGTCACCGCCCCCATGGCCGCTGGCATTGGCGCGGATGTTGATGGTCAGGGTCTCGAAGGTCTCGGCCTGGTTGGATACAAAATGCCGCACGATGATCTGGCGTTCTCCGTCATCCGCCAGGATCTCGCCGTCCTCGCACATGATGTGGATATTGCGGTGGATGCCGCTGGTCTGGGCCGTCAGGGAGAAGGTGGCAGTGACGCCGCTGTCAAATTCCATGATCATGCTCATGTGATCGCAGACATTATTGTCGCACCGGTAGACACAGCGGCCGTAGGGACCGGTCTTCAGGGCTTCGTCCAGCGCTTCCGGCGTCTGCTCCAGGCAGACCACATCGGCGGGCCACTGGCCCAGAATGGGTCCGTAAACCTTATAGGCGTTGAAGCGGCAGCGGTCCGCCGCGGCACAGTCACGGCACCGTTCCCCGGAGCCCACGGGGGCATTCTCCTCCCGGAAATAGGACAGGGAGCCAAATGCCGCGACTTTGGTGCAGTGGGCCCCGGTGAGCCAGAGCAGGATATCCAGATCATGACAGCTTTTCTGCATAATGATGGGGCTGGACAGGGTGTCATTGCGCCAGTTTCCCCGGACAAAGGAATGGGCCATATGGAAATTGCCGATGTTCTCCGAATGCTTGATGGCGACGATCTTACCCAGCTCGCCGGAGTCCAGAACGTCTTTCAGGGTGCCGAAGAAATCGGTATAGCGCAGCACATGGCAGACAGTGATCTTCCTGCCCAGGGCATTGGCCTTTTCCTCGATTTCGATGCACTCCCTGGGGTCGGGGGAGATGGGCTTTTCCAGCAGGATGTCATAGCCGCAGTCCAGCGCCTTCATCACATGGCCGTAGTGATCCCGGTCCATGGTGGCGATGATGGCGGCATCGGCGATCCTGCCCTGGGCAAAGAGCTCCTCCGCATTGGTAAAGCAGCGCTCATCGGGGACATTCCAATCCCTCGCGGCTTTCGCCAGACGGTCGGGGCGGAGCTCCGCGACTGCGGCGATCTCAATGCCATGCTGATGGGCCCAGGAGCCATAGATCGATCCCCGGGATCCGGCACCGATGAGAACATATTTCATAGGTATGACCTCCCATTTTCTCTTTCTTCCAGTATATCACCGTGGGATCAATTGTCAAGGAGCCGTGTCAGCAGCTGCCGCAGCTTTTCCCGGTTTCCTTCCGTCATCGCCGTCAGGGGCAGGCGGCAGCCGCCGCAGTCATAGCCGATGAGTTTCATGGCTTCCTTCACGGGAATGGGGCTGACCTCGCTGAAAAGCAGCTCCACCAGCGGCTGTAGGTGGGTCTGCAATGCGGCGGCAGTGTCAAAATCACCGTCCAGCGCCGCCCGCGCCAGGGCCTGGGTCTCCACGGGCAGCACATTGGACAGCACAGAGATGACGCCCTTGCCGCCCAGGGCCATTATGGGGGCGGTCATGTCGTCATTTCCGGACCAGACGGTAAAGCCGTCGCCGCATTCCAGCCGGATCCGGGTGATCTTCGTGATATCGGTGCCAGCTTCCTTGACGCCGGCGATATTCGGGATCCGGGACAGCCGCCGGTATACGGACACCGGGATATCCACCCCCGTCCGGGACGGCACGTTGTAAAGAATGATGGGCAGGCGCACCGCGTGGGCTACCGATAAGTAGTGGGCAAAGAGTCCCTCCGGGGTGGCCTTATTGTAATAGGGGCTGACGATCAACAGGCCGTCCACCCCCGTCTCCTCCGCGGCCCTGCTGAGCTCCACGGTATGGGCCGTGGAATTGGAGCCGGTGCCGGCGATGATCTTGCACCGGCTCCCGACGAAGGCCTTGGCCCGGCGGAACATTTCCAGCTTCTCCTCGTCAGACAGGGTAGGGGACTCGCCGGTGGTCCCCGCAAGGACCACCGCCTCGATCCCGGCATCCATCTGTCGTCTGAGGAGCTGTTCCAGCATGGGGTAATTGACTTGATCATCCAGAAATGGGGTCACCAGCGCGGTGCAGACCCCCGTAAAAAGCGGTTTGCTTTGCATATCAGAATCCCTCCCGATCAATCTATGCATGAAAAATAGATTTTGCCGTTGCAAATTACCACGAAATGGACTATACTATCAAGGTTAAATATAATGGAGGAATATGTCATGAAGACCCATGATTTTTGGTATGATCTCCCGGAGGAGCTGATCGCTCAGACCCCCCTGGAGCAGCGGGATTCTTCCCGTCTTCTGGTGCTGGACCGGGTGACCGGCGAGACAGCCCATAAGCATTTCTATGATGTGATCGACTATTTAAGACCCGGCGACTGCCTGGTGATGAACGACTCCCGGGTCCTGCCCGCTCGGCTCCTGGGCCATCGGCCCACAGGCGGCGCCGTGGAGGTGCTGCTGCTGCGGGATCTCGGCGGCAAGCGCTGGGAGTGCCTGTGTAAGCCCGGCCGCAAAATGCAGCCCGGCAATGAAGTCATCTTCGGCAATGGCGAGCTGACCGCCACTGTTGTGGAGGTCAAGGACGACGGCAACCGGATCGTGGAATTCCACTATGAGGGAATTTTCCTGGAGGTCCTGGAGCGGCTGGGCAAGATGCCCCTGCCCCCCTACATCAAGGCAGAGCTTTCCGATCAGGAGCGGTATCAGACGGTCTATTCCCGTGAGGTGGGCTCCGCCGCGGCGCCTACCGCCGGCCTGCACTTCACCAAGGAGCTGCTGGACAAGATCCGGGCCAAGGGTGTCAAAACCGCCTTTGTCACGCTCCATGTGGGCCTTGGTACCTTCCGGCCCGTCAAGGCCGAGGAGGTCACGGAGCATCATATGCATTCCGAGCTGTGCATGATCTCCCAGGAGACGGCGGACATTCTGAACCGGACCAGGGCAGAAGGGAGCCGGATCATCTGCGTCGGCACCACCTCCTGCCGGACCCTGGAATCTCTCGTCAATGATGACGGCTCTTTCGAAGCGAGGTCCAAGTGGACGGAGATCTTCATCTATCCCGGCTATCAGTTCAAGGCCATGCAGGGCCTCATCACCAATTTCCATCTGCCGGAGAGCACCCTGGTGATGCTGGTCTCCGCCTTCGCGGGCCGGGAGCACGTGCTGGCGGCTTACGAGGAAGCGGTGAAGGAGCGGTACCGCTTCTTCTCCTTCGGAGACGCAATGTGCATCATTTAATTTAAATGATGTACAAATGAATAATGAATGATGAATATTGAAGAATGAAAAATTATGGTGTGCCTGCGGCACAAAATAAAATCATCCGCGAAGCGGATACATCAATTATTCATCATTCATTATTCACTATTCATTACTTTACCGCACAGCATGGAGGTGACCACGGATGAAGCATCCCGTTATGAGCGGAAATGAACAGTTCCGCTTTCAGGGTAAACTTCTGGATGAAACAGCAAAGGACTTTTGGGCCTGGGCAATGTCCCGCCTTTTGGCTGACGGCCCACGGGGAGATCTGGCAGAATTTATCGTAAATACCGCATTGGGCATCGATACCACAAACGCGAAGCGTGGCTGGGGTGAATGTGACATCCTTTATAATGGCATTCGGATCGAAGTCAAATGCTCTTCTCTGCTCCAGGTGTGGGAACGCAAAACGCCAACAAAACCTGTTTTCTCTATCGCCAAAACAAAGAATTGTGATATCCAGGAAACGGAAACAGGATATCGCTATATCGGCAGGGATGATCTTCCGCCGGAGCGCCGTTCCGAGCTGTATGTATTCTGCCTGTTTGCGAATACCGACAGAGCCACCGCCGATCCGATGGATCTGGACCAGTGGAAATTCTATATCGTTCCAACACAGCTGATCAACGAAAAATGCGCGGATAAAAAGTCCATCTCTTTGTCCGGCCTTGCCAAATTAGGCTGTGCTCCTGCCGCGTATGGTGAATTGAAATCCATCGTGGATTCTTTCGTTGATGAACACGCGTTTGGACCGTTTGATAGTGTCAAAGAGCTGATGGATGATCTCAACAAATGAATGGCGCCTGCGGCACAAAATAAAATCATCCGCGAAGCGGATACATCAATTATTCATCATTCATTATTCACTATTCACTATTCATTACTTTACTGTGACAAGGAGGGATCCTATGGACGCGCCTGTTGATGTGACAAATATCCGTATCGAGACCGAACGGTTGATCCTGCGCCCCTGGCGTGAATCTGACCTGGCGGATTTCTATGAGTATGCCAGCGTAGACGGCGTTGGACAGATGGCCGGCTGGCTGCCCCATCGGGATATGGAGGAATCCAAAGGGATCCTCGATATGTTTATCAGAGAGAAAAAGACGCTGGCATTGGAACTGAAAGAAAACGGAAAAGTGATCGGTTCCATTGGGCTGGAGACCCGGGACGCTGACCTCGGCATTCCTGATGAACGGATGGGCCGGGAGATCGGCTACGTGCTCAGTAAGGATCACTGGGGCAGGGGACTGATGCCGGAAGCTGTCAACGCGGTGATCGATCACTGCTTTACAAAGCTGGATTTCGACTGGCTGACCTGCGGCCATTTCGTCTGGAACACCCAGTCCCGGCGGGTGGTGGAAAAGTGCGGTTTCCGCTTTGTTAAAGATGTCATTCACCAGACCCGATTTGGAACGGAAGAACCAACCAAATTATATATCCTTTATAATCCCAAGCATTGATTGAGAGGTAATTTATGTTTGAATTAAAGAAAACCGAAGGCAAGGCCCGGCGGGGCGAGTTTACCTGCGCCCATGGCACCGTCCAGACCCCTGTATTTATGAACGTCGGCACCCAGGCCGCCATCAAGGGCGCCCTGAGCGCGGAAGATCTGAAAAACATCGGCTGCCAGGTGGAGCTGTCCAACACCTACCACCTGCACCTGCGGCCCACCGACAAGGTGGTGCGCCAACTGGGCGGCCTGCACAAATTCATGACCTGGGACGGCCCCATCCTGACCGACTCCGGCGGATTCCAGGTGTTTTCCCTGGCTTCCCTGCGGAAGATCAAGGAGGAGGGCGTCACCTTCGCTTCCCATATTGACGGCCACAAGATCTTCATGGGCCCCGAGGAGAGTATGCAGATCCAGTCCAACCTGGGCAGCGATATCTGCATGGCTTTCGACGAGTGCATCGAAAATCCCTCCCCCCGGGACTATGTGAAGCAGAGCATCGACCGGACCTACCGCTGGCTGGTCCGCTGCAAGGCGGAGAATGCCCGGCTGAACGCCCTTCCCGATACGGTCAATCCCCACCAGATGCTCTGGGGCATCAACCAGGGCGGCACCTACGCAGACCTGCGGATTGACCATATGAAGCGCATCGCGGACCTGGATCTGCCCGGCTACGCCATCGGTGGCCTGGCTGTCGGCGAGACCGCCGAGGAGATGTACGACATCATCGAAGCGGTGGAGCCCTATATGCCCGCCGAGAAGACCCGCTACCTGATGGGCGTCGGCACCCCCAGCAACATCATCGAGGCTGTGGCCCGGGGCGTGGACTTCTTCGACTGCGTTATGCCCGCCCGGAATGCCCGCCATGCCCGGCTCTTCACCTGGGACGGCGCCATCAACCTGAAAAACGCCAAATATCAGCTGGACGAAAGCCCCATCGACCCCAAGTGCGACTGCCCCGTCTGCCGCCGTTACACCCGGGCCTACATCCGCCATCTGTTCATCGCGGATGAAATGCTGGCCATGCGTCTTTCTGTCATGCACAACCTCTATTTCTACAATAAGCTGATGGAAAAGATCCGGGACGCCCTGGATGAGGGACGTTTTGAGGAATTCCGTCGTGAATATTCTGTTAAATTAAGTCAGCGCATCTAAATTGCTCTTGCAATTTGCCCAAACAATGGTATAATAATTAAGATTTTATACACGAAGGAGTTTTATCCATGTTAAATTTTCTGACCACTACTGATGGCTCTGGCGCCACCATGATGAGCACCGTTGTGATGCTGGTCCTGATGATCGCCGTGTTCTACTTCATGCTGATCCGCCCCGAAAACAAGCGGAAGAAGGAAGCAGAGCAGATGCGCTCCGAAGTCAAGAAGGGCGACCAGATCACCACCATCGGCGGCATCATCGGCACCGTTGTGGACGTGAAGGAGAACAACATCGTTGTTGAGACCTCCGCCGACCAGGTCCGCATCGAGTTCGCCAAGTGGTCTCTGTCCTCCAACGAGACCGCCGCTGCCGCTGCCAAGGAAGCTGCCAAGAAGAAGCAGGAAGCCAAGGCAAAGGAGAAGGCTGCCAAGAAGGCTGAGAAGGCCGGTAAGTAATTCCATATCGGTACAAAATCAAAGGGCTTCGGAAATTTCCGAAGCCCTTCTCTTTATTTTCTTTTGGAGCATTTTCTCAGATACTCATTTTTCAGCTGGTTTTCCTGCCGAAGCTGCTCGTTCCCGCGCTGCAGCGACGCGATATATTCCCGGCACAGCCTCACGCCGCCCCGGACCGCCGGGTCCTCATGCCGCTCCATTTCGTCCAGCCACTGCATCAAGGACCGCTCCTTCAGGTCCCGGTAGGTGGTATCTTCCATCTGAAACATCAGTCTTTATCCTCCTCGTAGGTCAGGGTCTCCTTGGCGATATAGATGGGCCGCTCCTTGCTTTGCTCAAAGATCTTGCCCACATATTCGCCGATGATGCCGATGCAGAACAGCTGGGTGCTGCCGAAAAACAGCAGCAGCACGATGATCGTGGCATAGCCGGGAATATCAATGCCGCGGATCATCTTTTCCAGGATCACAACGATCAGGTACACCACCGCGGCGACGGCAGAGATGATGCCGAGGTAGGTGGCCAGCCGCAAGGGCGCGGTGGAGAAGCCGATGATGCCTTCCAGCGCGTAGTTGAAGAGCTTCTTGAAGCTCCATTTGGTGGCACCCGCGTTGCGCTTGCAGGCGGTGTAGGGGATAAAGCAGGTATCATAGCCCACCCAGCCGAAGATGCCCTTGGAAAAACGGTGGTATTCTCCCATTTCCAGAATGGAATCCCGGACTGACCGGCGGAAGGTGCGGAAATCGCTGGCATCGGCCCGGATCTCCACGTGGGATATCCGGTTGATGATGGCGTAAAAGCTCTTTTTGAAGAAGGAGAGCACCTTGCCCTCGCCCCGACGGTCCTGATAGGCGGCCACCACGTCATACTCCGGCTGCTCGTCCAGGATCTTTACCATATCCCGGACGATCTCAGGCCGCTGCTGCAAGTCCGCGTCAATGAGGGAAATATACTCGCCGCTTGCGTGCTCCAGGCCCGCGTAGAGACCCGCTTCCTTGCCGAAATTCCGGGAGAAGGAAACCACCTTCACCGGGCAGCGCTGCTCCGCGTAGAGCTTTTTTAAATTGTGGTGGGTGGCATCCTTGCTGCCATCGTTGATGAAAATAATCTCATAGTCATACCCGCAGCCATCGAAGGCGGAGATCACCGCGTCCTGAAAGGGACGCACATTCTCCGCTTCGTTATAGCAGGGGACCACCAAGGAAAGTTTCATGGAAATCAACTCACATTCTGTGTTATTGAGAAGTAAATTGTAATTTATCGCACTGGTGCGGAAGCACCATGGCTTCCCCCGGGGGGGAAGCTGTCAAAAATCTCCGATTTTTGACTGATGAGGAATGCGGGCAGTAATTTGATGTTTTTGTATCTGTATCAGACCTGTTCCAAACTTTCAACATAGAATAGGCCTGCGCTCTATCCAAAACCATTACATCATCGCCCGCATTCCTCATCCGAGCCGCCATTCGGCGGCCCACCTTCCCCCCGGGGGAAGGCATGGCGGCTGCGCCGCTAGAGAGCACAAAACCGCAACTCGATATACGATCAATATTTTATATTATACGCGGATTCAAAAGCCGCGTCAACACGAAATTGAAGTTGACAATACCAGGAAAATATGATACCTTATGCATGTTAAAAGCGTAGAAGGGGAGTTTCGCTTCCGTTCATCCATCAGAGAGCGTCCGGTTGGTGCGAGGGCGTGGGATGTGGAACCGATTGTCGCCCCAGAGCCTTCTTCCTGAAGCGCAGTAGGGAAGAACGGGTAAGCCCGTTACAGCGTTTGAGTGCCCGGATATTGCCGGGAATTCAGGTGGTACCGCGGAGATTTTCGCCCTGAAGTCGATGGACTTCGGGACGTTTTTTATTTCCGTCCTGAAGGAAAATACTCAAACAAAAAGGAGAAATCAAACTATGGCAAGAGAACTGCCGAAGGTCTACGAGCCTCAGCAAGTCGAGTCTCAGATCTATCAGATGTGGCAGGAAGGCGGCTACTTCCATGCCGAGAAGGACGAGAGCAAGAAGCCCTTCACCATCGTCATGCCGCCCCCCAACGTTACCGGCCAGCTGCACATGGGCCACGCCATGGACGCGACGCTGCAGGATACCCTGATCCGCTTCAAGCGTATGCAGGGCTATAACGCCCTGTGGGTCCCGGGCGTTGACCACGCGGGCATCGCCACCCAGATCAAGGTGGAGGAGGAGCTCCGCAAGGAGGGCCTGACCCGCTATGACCTGGGCCGTGAGAAGTTCCTGGAGCGTGTCTGGGACTGGAAGCACAAGTATGGCAACCGCATCGTCGAGCAGCAGAAGAAGCTGGGCGCCTCCTGCGACTGGGACCGTGCCCGGTTCACCATGGACGAGGGCTGCTCCAAGGCCGTCCGTGAGGTCTTCGTCTCCCTGTATGAGAAGGGCCTGATCTACAAAGGCAGCCGCATCATCAACTGGTGCCCCCACTGCGTTACCGCCCTGTCCGACGCGGAGGTCGAATATATCGATAAGCCCGGCCATCTGTGGCACATCCGTTACCCCCTGGCTGACGGCAGCGGCGAGGTCATCGTCGCCACCACCCGCCCCGAGACCATGCTGGGTGACTCCGGTGTCTGCGTCAACCCGAACGACGAGCGCTACAAGGACATCGTGGGCAAGAAAGTCATTCTGCCCCTGGTCAACAAGGAGATCCCCGTGGTCGCGGACGACTATGCCGAGATGGAATTCGGCACCGGCTGCGTCAAGATGACCCCTGCCCATGACCCCAACGACTTCGAAGTCGGTCTGCGGCACAATCTGGAGGTCATCCGGGTCCTGGACGATAATGGCGTCGTCAACGAGTTCGGCGGCAAGTACGAGGGTCTGGACCGCTACGAGGCCCGGAAGGCCATCGTCGCCGACCTGGAGGAGCAGGGCTATCTCGTGAAGGTGGAGGACTACGCTCACAATGTCGGCACCTGCTACCGCTGCCACAACGATGTGGAGCCCATCATCTCCGCCCAGTGGTTCGTGAAGATGAAGCCCCTGGCAGAGAAGGCCATCGAGGTGGTGAAGAACGGCGAGACCAAGTTCGTTCCCGACCGCTTCTCCAAGACCTATATGAACTGGATGGAGAACGTCCGTGACTGGTGCATCTCCCGCCAGCTGTGGTGGGGCCATCAGATCCCCGCCTGGACCTGCGCCGACTGCGGCCACATCACCGTCTCCCGCGAGGACGCCTGCCGGTGCGAAAAGTGTGGCAGCGCCAACATCACCCGGGAAGAGGACGTGCTGGATACCTGGTTCTCCTCCGCCCTGTGGCCCTTCGAGACCCTGGGCTGGCCCGAGAATACCGAGGATCTGGATTACTTCTATCCCACCGACGTGCTGGTCACCGGCTACGACATCATCTTCTTCTGGGTCGCCAGAATGATCTTCTCCGGCTGCGAGCACACCGGCAAGACTCCCTTCCACACCGTCCTGATCCACGGCCTGGTCCGTGACAACCAGGGCCGGAAGATGAGTAAGTCCCTGGGCAACGGCATCGATCCTCTGGAAATGATCGACAAGTACGGCTGCGACGCCCTGCGCATGAACATGGTCACCGGCAACAGCCCCGGAAACGACATGCGTTTCTATGTGGAGCGCTGCGAGGCCATGCGCAACTTCGCCAATAAGCTCTGGAACGCTTCCCGCTATGTCCTGATGAATCTGGGCGAGGACGCAAAGAATGAGCTGCCCGACACTTCCAGACTGGAGATCGCCGATAAGTGGGTGCTGTCCAAGCTGAACACCCTGATCGCCGAGGTCACCGAGAACATGGACCGCTACGAGCTGGGTGTTGCCATCCAGAAGGTCTATGACTTCATCTGGGACACCTACTGCGACTGGTATATCGAGCTGACCAAGGCCCGCCTGTACTCCGAGGACGCGGACCGCAAGCAGACCGCCATCCAGGTCCTGGTCTATGTTCTGGACCAGATCCTGCGGCTGCTGCATCCCTTTATGCCCTTCATCACCGAGGAGATCTGGCAGTCCATCCCCCACGAGGGCGAGGCTCTGATCGTGGCCAAGTGGCCCGAGTACCGGGAAGACCTGGCCTTCAAAGCCGAGGAGGCCCAGATGGAGTCCGTCATGAACGCCATCCGCGCCATCCGCGCCCGCCGTACCGAGATGAACGTGCCCCCCAGCAAGAAGGCCGCACTGTACGTTCTGACCTCCAAGCCCCAGATCTTTACTGAGGGCGAGGGCTTCATCCAGAGACTGGCCTACGCCGACGCCGTGACCATTCTGGACGCCGAGCCTGAGAATCTGAACGGTATGGTCACCTGCGCCACCCCCGACGCCAAGCTGTATATCCCTATGGGCCAGCTGGTGGACGTGGCCAAGGAGATCGAGCGGATCACCAAGGAGCTGGAAAAGAACCTCAAGTTCCTGTCCAGCCTGGAAGCCAAGCTGTCCAACGAGAAGTTCGTCTCCCGTGCTCCCGAAGCCGTTGTGGCCGCTGAGAAGGAAAAGGCCGCCAAGACCGCGGACCTGATCGCCCAGCTGACCGAGAGCTTGGCCGCCATGCAGAGCATGGCATAACGCCATCAATATTTCAGAGGTGCAAACCATTGGTTTGCACCTCTTTTTTCATTTTGTGGAAGTTCATATTGTAGTTTGGCCTTCTTTGCCAGCGAGCTACCATGCCTTCCCCCGGAGGGAAGGTGGCCCGGCGCAAGCCGGGTCGGATGAGGAACGCGGGTGATCACATAATGATTTGGGACAGTGCAAAGGCCTATTCTATGTTGAAATTTAGAGTAAGCCTGATACAAATACAAAAACGTAAGATTGCCGCCCGCATTCCTCATCAGTCAAAAATCAGAGATTTTTGACAGCTTCCCCCCGGGGGAAGCCATGGGCGCTCCCGCGCCAGTGCGAAACCACAATTTAAAATCTCCACCTCTTTTTCGTTTTCTGTCCCGATTCCGACGGCAAATGTTTTCGGGATTTTCTATACTGTAATCACAAAAACAGCAAGGAGGAGTATTCATGCAGTTTACCAGCTTTTTGGAAAACGGCCGACTGACGGTAGCTCTCACCGGCGAGATCGACCATCATTGCGCCAAAAGCTATATTCAGGCCATCGCGGCCAAAATCGAAGCCTACACGCCGGAGCTCTGCGTGCTGGATTTTACCGATGTTACCTTTGTGGATTCATCCGGGATCGCGGTGGTCATCAACGCCATGCGGAATATGACCCAGATCCGGGGACAGCTGGTTCTGACCGGGATCGGAAATCAGCCCATGCGGGTATTCCGGGCATCGGGCATTGACAAACTGGTGGAGATCAAGGAGGCAGTATCATGAAATTCGGCAACTATATGATTTTGGAATTTCCCAGCAAATCGACCAACGAGGCCTTCGCCCGGTCAGCGGTGGCCTGCTTCGCGGCCCAGATGGACCCGACGCTGGAGGAGCTGGGCGATATCCGCACGGCGGTATCGGAAGCGGTGACCAACTGCATCGTCCACGCCTACCCCCAGGAGCTGGGGAACATCACCCTCCGGTGCCGGATCCTGAAAGACAACGTGCTGGACATCGTCATCAAGGACAAGGGTGTCGGCATCCCGGATCTGGAACAGGCCCGGCGGCCTACCTATACCACCGGCGGGGCGGACCGCAGCGGCATGGGCTTTACCATCATGGAGAGCTTCATGACCAGCTTTGAAGTCTCATCCCAGCCGGGGAAGGGGACCACCGTCCATATGCGCCGGAAGCTCCGTCAGCGCCAATGAGCCGCACGGAGGAACTGATCGCCCTGCGGCAGGCGGGGGACGACGCGGCGGGGGAGGCCCTGGTGACCGAGAATTCCGGCCTGATCTGGTCCGTGGCCCGGCGGTTCATGGGCCGGGGCGTGGAAGCGGATGACCTGTACCAGCTGGGCTGTCTCGGCTTTCTGAAGGCGGTGGAGGGCTTCGATCTGGAATACGGCACCCAGTTCTCCACCTATGCGGTGCCGAAGATCGCCGGGGAGATCCGCCGGTTTCTCCGGGATGACGGAGCGGTCAAGGTGTCCCGGGGACTGAAGGAGCAGGCCGCCGCCATCAGGATTGCCCGGAACCACCTGACCTCCGCTTTGGGACGGGAGCCGACCATTCAGGAGATCTCCCGTCAGACAGGCTTCACCCTCGAAGAGATCGCCATGGCGGAAACCGCCACCGCGGCGACGGAGTCCATCCAGCGGGAGACCGGGGACGAGGGCTTCAGCCTGGAGGATGTGCTGACAGACACGGAATCGGAAGAGAAAATGGTGGAGCGGATCGCCCTGGGACAGGCCATCGAGAAGCTCCCGGAGCGGGAGCGGATGGTCATCCGCCTGCGCTATTACCACTGTCTGACCCAGGAACGGGTGGCGAGGGTAATGTCCGTCAGTCAGGTCCAGGTCTCCCGGATCGAGAAAAAGGCCCTGGAGCATCTGCGGGAGCTGTTGTCCTCGTAGGGTCCGGCTTCCCAGACGGCCCGCATATGCACAGTGCGAGAAATGCGGCGCGTCAAGGATGCCGCGCCCTACGGGTAAAAATGGGACTTTACCTTTTCAACGAAATGCGCTAAAATAGCACCATGTCAATATGAGTACTATGGATAGGTGCGCACTATGAATGAATCTTACGAAACCCGATTCCTGACTGCCCGGCGGAAGTTTATCGCGGCGCAGTTTTCCAATCTGAATAACATGCAGCAGGAGGCGGTCCTGACAACCGACGGCCCGCTGCTTTTGCTGGCGGGCGCCGGCAGCGGCAAGACCACCGTCCTGATCAACCGGATCGCCAACCTGATGCGCTTCGGCTCCGCGGCGGACAGCTATGAGATCCCCGAGTCTGTCACCGAGGAGGATGTGCTGTTCCTGGAAAACCTCCCGGAGGACTGCTCCGAGCAGGAGCATTACCGGGCGGAGTGCCTGTGCGCCCTGCGGCCCGCGGCCCCCTGGAGCATCATCGCCATCACCTTCACCAACAAGGCCGCCAACGAGCTGAAGGAGCGGCTGTCCGTGCTGCTGGGCCCGGAAGCCCAGGACATCTGGGCCATGACCTTCCATTCCGCCTGCTGCCGCATCCTGCGGCGGGACATCGAGCGGATGGGCTATACCCACAGCTTCACCATTTACGACTCCGCCGACTCCGAGCGGGTGATGAAGGACATTATCAAGGACATGGGTCTGGACGATAAGACCTTCCCGGCCAAAATGGTCCTCAGCGTCATCAGCAGGGAAAAGGACAAAATGACCACCCCCCAGGAGCTGCTGGAACGGGCGGAAGCCACCAATGACCTGCGGATCCTCCACATCGCCCGGGCTTACGAAAAATACCAGGCCCGCCTGAAGGAGAACAACGCCCTGGACTTTGACGATATCATCTGCGTCACGGTCCGCCTTCTGCAGGAAAACGAGGATGTCCGCCGGTATTACCAGAAGAAATTCCGCTATGTGCTGGTGGACGAGTATCAGGACACCAACCACATGCAGTATCTGCTGACGAGCCTTCTGGCCGGGGGCTATGAGAATATCTGCGTCGTCGGCGATGATGACCAGAGCATCTACCGCTTCCGGGGTGCCACCATAGAAAATATCCTCAGCTTCGAGCAGCAGTACCGGGGCGCCCGGGTCATCCGGCTGGAGCAGAACTACCGCTCCACCCAGTCCATCCTGAACGCCGCCAACGCCGTCATCGCCCACAATCTGGGCCGCAAGGGCAAGAAGCTCTGGACCTCCAACGGCAGCGGCGACCCCATCACCATTTACGAAGCCTTCGACGAGGGCGCCGAGGGCAATTTTGTGGCCGGGCAGATCATCGCCGGCTCCAAGGGCAAGAATTTCAAGGATTACGCCATTTTGTACCGCACCAACGCCCAGTCCAACGCCCTTGAATTCGCCCTGAAGCGCAACGGCATCCCTTACCGTGTCATTGGCGGTATGCGCTTCTTCGACCGGGCGGAGGTCAAGGATATGCTGAGCTACCTCTGCGTCATCAACAACCGGGCAGACGACCTGCGCCTGAAGCGGATCATCAACAATCCTCCCAGAGGACTGGGCCCCAAGACCATCGAGACCGCCGAGCGTCTGGCCCAGGCGGAGGGGAAGCACCTGTACAGCGTGGTGTCCGATCCCTATTCCTACGGACCGCTGGAAAAGCCCGCTATGAAGCTGATGCAGTTCACCGCCCTCATCGAGGGCATGGCGGAGCTGCTGGAGGGCGGCATGAGCCTGCCGGACTTCTATGATGAGCTGCTGGAGCGCAGCGGCTATGTGAAGATGCTCCAGAATAAGCCCACGGAGGAAAACAAGACCCGTCTCGAGAACGTCCGGGAGCTGAAATCCAGCATCAATTCCTATGTGGAAAACGCGGAGGTCCCCTCCCTGGCCGGCTTTCTGGAGGAGATCGCCCTGTACACCGACCTGGAAACCTATAACGAAAGTGACGACGCGGTGATCATGATGACCATGCACTCGGCCAAGGGCCTGGAATTCCCCCATGTGTTCCTGGTGGGCTTTGAGGACGGCCTGTTCCCCGGGATGCGGGCCATCGGCGACCAGGAGGAGATGGAGGAGGAGCGGCGGCTGTGCTACGTGGCCATCACCCGGGCAAAGCAGACCCTGACCATCAGCCATGCCAAGCAGCGTATGCTTTACGGCCGCACCAACGCGTCCATGAAATCCCGGTTCCTCAGCGAGATCCCCGAGGACTGCGTCGTCCATAAGGGCGGCTACAAGCCCAGACCCGAAACCGGCAGCTACGGCGCTTACGGCACCGCCTATGGCTCCTCCTACGGCAGCGGCTACCAGCGGCAGTCCGCGGCCCGGAAGGAGCAGATCAGGCGCAGCGAAAATTCCGTCTTTACATCCCAGCCCCAGCAGCAGGCTTCGTTCCTGGAGCTGAACAAGGGCGATATGGTCATGCACGCGGCCTTCGGCCGGGGCATGGTGCTGTCCGTGATGAAAATAGGCGGCGACGCTCTGCTGGAGATTGCCTTTGATGACATCGGCACCAAGAAGCTGATGGCCAAGACCGCGTCGGTCCACATGAAGAAGCTGTAATATCCCGCTGCCGGATACATATCCTTCACCGGAGGGATGTGTATGGTGCGCTGGTTCCGGGGGCTTCTCAAATGGATCGCCATTCTGGCGGTGACCGCTCTGGTGGTCTTTGGACTGCTGCGGAGCAAATACCGGCTGGTGATCCAGGATCTGGCCGAGACCCAGGTGAAAAATACCACCTCGGACCTGACCAACGACGCCATCGCCAAGCAGATCGCGGCGGGGGATATCCAGTACGACCGCATCGTCTATTTTGAAAAAGACCTGAACGGCCGGATCACCGCGCTGAAGACCAACATGAGCGAGGTCAACCGGCTGAAAACCGATATTCTGAACATCATCAATGACGAGATCTTGGCCCTGGACACCTCGGACATCGGCATTCCGCTGGGCAGTCTCTTCCTGCCGGAGCTTTTCTCCGGAAAGGGACCCGCGATCCCGGTGCATATCCTGTCCATCCGGAACAGTGACGCCACTTTCGTCAGTCACTTCTCGGAGGCGGGGATCAACCAGACGCTGCACCAGCTGACCATGGATGTCAGCGTGGATGTGGCCGTGCTGGTGCTGGGCCGGACCAGCAGCTTTACCATCAACAGCGAGGTTGTGGTGGCTGAGACGGTCATCATCGGTGATGTACCCGAAACATTTTTACAAACCGGAGGCTAACATGGAAGCAAAAGAGAGAATCGCGGAATTGACCAAAACCCTGACGGAGGCCAATTACCGCTATTATGTCCTTGACGACCCCACCATGCCCGATTTTGAATACGACCGCCTGCTGCGGGAGCTGGAAGACCTGGAAAAGGCCCATCCCCAGCTGGCTGCCCCCGATTCTCCCACCCAGCGGGTGGGCGGCGAGGCCATCAGCGCCTTTCAGAAATACACCCATCCCGTGCCCCTGATGAGCCTGCAGGATGTGTTTTCTCTGGAAGAGCTGAATGAATTTCTGGAAAAGACCCTGGAAGACGATCCCGATACGGAGTTTTCCGTGGAGCCCAAGATCGACGGCCTTTCCGTGGCGCTGGAATATGTGGAGGGCCGCTTCGTCCGGGGCGCCACCCGGGGTGACGGCAACGTGGGCGAGGACGTGACGGAGAACCTGAAGACCATCCGCTCCATTCCCATGTCCATCGAAAACGCCCCCGCCCGGCTGATTGTCCGGGGCGAGGTCTATATGCCCAAGAAGAGCTTTGAAAAGCTGAATCAGCGGCAGGAGGAGGAGGGGAAGCCCCTCTTCGCCAATCCCAGAAACGCCGCGGCAGGATCATTGCGGCAGCTGGACCCGAAGATCGCCGCCAGCCGGGGACTGGACATCCTGATCTTCAATATCCAGCTGGCGGAAGGTATGGATTTTACCACCCACGCCGAGACGCTGGACTATCTGAAAAGCCTGAAATTCAAGGTGATCCCCTATCAGAAGCTGCATCATGTACAGGAAATCGACGCGCAGGTGCTATCCATCAACGAAAACCGGGAGAAGCTACCCTGCGACATCGACGGCGCGGTGATCAAGGTCAACAGCCTGCCCCAGCGGGAGCGGATGGGCGCCACCGCCAAGTTCCCCAAGTGGGCCGTGGCCTATAAGTATCCCCCGGAGGTCAAGGAGACCGTGGTGGAGGATATCGTCATTCAGGTGGGCCGGACCGGCGTCCTGACCCCCAAGGCCGTGGTGCGCCCCGTCCGTCTGGCAGGCACCACCGTCACCAACGCCACGCTGCACAATCAGGATTTCATCACCGAGCGGGATATCCGCGTCGGCGATACGGTCCACATCCGCAAGGCCGGTGAGATCATCCCGGAGATCCTGGATGTGGTGAAGGAAAAGCGTCCTGCCCATGCAGAACCCTATTTCCTGCCCGCCCGGTGCCCGGTCTGCGGCGCGAAGGTGGAGCGGGACGAGGACGGCGCCTTCCTGCGGTGCACCGGCGCGGAATGCGGCGCCCAGCTGAGCCGGAACATCGCCCATTTCGTCAGCCGGGACGCCATGGATATCGAGGGCTTGGGCACGTCCATCGTGGACGCGCTGATCGAGAAAGGCCTGATCAAATCCCCGGCGGATATCTATTATCTGACCCTGGAGGAGCTGAAGAGCCTGTGGCAGAAGGGCGGCAAGGCCGCGGAAAAGCTGCTGGCCGCCATTCAGGCCAGCAAGGAGCAGGACGTCAGCCGCCTGATCTACGCCCTGGGCATCCGCCAGGTGGGCGCCAAGGCAGGTAAGGTCCTGGCCGCGGCCTTCGGCAGTCTGGACGGTCTGATGAACGCCACCGCCGAGGAGCTGACCGCCGTGCCCGATGTGGGCGGCGTTACCGCCGAGTATATCGTGGAGTGGTTCGCCCAGCCCCAGTCGAAGCATCTGGTGGAGCGTCTGCGTGCCGCCGGCGTGAATTTTGAGAGCAAGCGTGTCATCACCGACGCCCGCTTCGCCGGAAAGACCTTCGTCCTCACCGGCGCGCTGAGCAAATTCACCCGGGAGGAAGCCACGGAAAAGATCGAGCTTCTGGGCGGCAAGGCCTCCGGCTCCGTATCCAAGAAGACCAGCTTCGTGGTGGTGGGCGAAAACGCCGGCTCCAAGGAGCGCAAGGCAAGAGAGCTGGGGATCCCCATCCTGACGGAGGATGAATTCCTGGAATTGATCCAATAACAAAAACGGGAAGCAGTTCGTGAACTGCTTCCCATTTTTATTTGTTTATATGATTAGTTTTCATAAGCAGAATCGTCAGAACGAACAATGGAACGACATGTCATTCCGAGCGAAGTCGAGGAATCTACGCATTATGATCACATTCGCAATCGAATAGGTTCCAAGATCCTTCGGCTCGCTTTGCTCGCTCAGGATGACAGCTGCTTTTGTGGTCATCGCGTTGTGCGTGCTTAATATCGCTGATAACCAGATTGTTAGTTTATGAATCGCTTCCGTCCGGAATGGCTGTGGCGAAATAGACGATGTCGCTGATCCGCCGCTGTTCGCCCCGGAGTGTGGGGTTCATCAGCTTGCCGTCCATGGCGATGGCGCCGGTCTGGCCGCCGTCCAGGGTGTAGGCCTTCTGGACGTTGAAGGTATCAATGACCGCCGCGAAGGTATGGATATCGGGGCTCTCGAAATAGGCGCCCTCCCAGTTTGCCGCCACCAGGAGATAGTGCAGCTTGTCCTTCTGGCAGATGGCTGCCCGGGGATATCCGTCATTGACCTCGCCCAGGGCATAGCTGGCGTGCTCGCAGCGAACGCCGTTGTCCACCAGGATGGGGCCAAAGGCCAGGCTGAAGGAGATGTTGTTCTCATCCACATACTTCTGGGCCGCTTCCGCATCCGCGATCTCCCCGCGGTAGGTGAAGTGGAAATCGCCGTTCACATCCACAAAGCAGGTATCCACATTGTTGCAGTGGGAGGCCTGATAGACGGTGCCGTCATAGACCACGATGCCGTAATCCCGGCCCCGGTAGTAGTCGCCGCTCATAGCCGCCACGGCATTGGTCATGGAAGCCATCGTAGTGGGGGTGTACAGGTAGTCAGAGCCATAGGTGCCCTCGGCAATGAAGCGCCGGACCTGAGAGGGGTGGGCTACCTTTACCTCGCAGATGGTATACACGAAGCTGTAGTGGACCTCTTTCCAGTTGATGGCCACGATGGTATCGTCGATGTAATAGCTGACCTTGGAGCCGGGGTAGATCTGCACGCCGGTGTTAAACAGCAGCTCCTGACCGTCCAGCAGCTCCTGGGCTTCGTCCACTAACCACTGCAATGTGGTGGGGTCGGTGGTCTCGCCGTAATTGGCGGCATTGGGGACAGGGGGCAGCTCCGCCTCCTCGTCGATCCAGAAGAGCTTTTTGACGGAATTGGCGCCCTCGTAGGCGTCCAGCATGGTGTCGGCGATGAAGGAATCATAGCCGTCCATCAGCGCGTAGTCGGCGGGCTCGGTCTCCGCGGGCTCCGTCTGCTCCGGCTCCTGAAGCTGGGTATCGGCGGTATCGCCGAAGAGGAACAGCATATTCCACAGCAGCAGGGCGGTCAGGATCACGCCCGCCACGGAAAGGAGGATCTTCAGCCACATGAAGCCCTTGGGGGTCTTGTTTGTATTTGTCGTTTCCACGGTATACTCCTCTCAAAGAGAATAATCTTCCTGATCGTATTTGGAAAAATCCAGCGCCTTGACCTTCCGCGGGATCCGCTTGCAGGGATCATAGCGGAAGCGGAAGCATTTTCCCTCCCGGGGCATGATACCCTTTTTGGCGCACAGATACTGGCCGTCGTCCAATTCGGTGCCGCGGACGCAGTAGCTGCAGGATTTCTCGATTTTCTTTCGAAACAGCATGGGGTTACCTCGCTTGAAATGAATGTATAGATTATACACCAACTGCCGCTGGAATGCTACTGTTATTTTGCCTTTTCCGCAGGAAACCCATCGAGATCAGGCTGATCAAAGCGGCGGCGGCCCAAATAAGCGGCGGCAGAGCGCACCGCTCCTCCGCGGGAAGGCACAGCTGAATGCCAAAGGACAGCGCGAGGCTGAAAACCGCCTGCAAAAGCTTTCCCGGGAAATAATACCGCAGGGACAGCCCCCCGGTGACCGAGCCGGTCTGCAGCGTGACACAGACGCCGCCGAAGGCCAGCAGAACTGTTGCCGCCAGGAAACGGGCCCCTTCCATTTCCAGCGCCCCCAGTCCCACGCAGCCGTTGGAAAGCTCCAGAAGACCGCTGAGAAATACCTTCCCGTCCTCCGGCAGCAGCCAGAGAAACCACCGGTCCAGATAAGCCAGCACCATGCGGAACAGCACCACCCAGCCGCAGACCTGGGCCATGACGGCGATGGACTTCTGAAGCGCCCGGGTCAGGGGCATCCGCTCCCGCTTCGGCATCCGGCAGCATCTCCCACAGGAGGAGGGGATCAGCGTCCCGACGGCAATGGCACTGACCATATGCACCGCCCACAGGGCCCAGACCAGCCACGGTACGTCAAAGGCCAGGCCCACCACGCCAAAGATAAAAGCCGGACCGGCATTGCTGCAAAAGCCCAGCATCCGCTCCGCGTCCTTTTGTGACAGTGCCCCCTGTTTCCAGGCCTGGGCGATATTCTGAGCCCCCACCGGATAGCCCCCCAGAAATCCCGTGATCAGGAGGGATTCACAGCCCTCCGGGATGCCGCAGAGCCTGCCGATGGGGCGCAGCAGCGGCAGCTTCTGGCCCGCCATACTCCCGGTCAGCAGCATGGACAGGATGAAAAAGGGAAACAAGGAGGGGATCAGGGTCCGCAGGCACAGGTCCATCCCGTCCCGGATCCCCTCCATGGCCGTCCTGCCATCCAGGATCAGCACCAGCATCCCCACCGCCGCGGCGGTCCCGGTCATCCAGCTTCTTGATTTCATTGGCATCACCTCGGAAGAATCTATGCGCCCGGCGGCAATAAAATATCCCGGCAGTCATATGCTTGGACAAAAGGAGGTGCGCTCATGATGCCGAAAAAGCATTGGGCAGAGCGTCTGGTGGACGGCGCGGATCTTTCCGGGGAGCCGATGCCGGGAGTGCCGGTGGTGGAGCTGGCAGGGGACAGGAGAGTACTGATCGAGCGTCACGGGGGTGTGACGGAATACAGCGGTGAAAAGATCTGCGTCAAGGTGCGCTACGGCACCGTCGCCGTATGCGGCTGCGGTCTGGAGCTGACCTGCATGACCCGGGAGCAGCTGGTGATCACCGGCAGGATCGATTCGCTTCAGCTGCTGCGGAGGAGGGCGTGATGGGGGTTTTCCGATCATTGGGGGGCATGGTGCATCTGGAACTGACCAGCGCGGACATTTCCGGCGCCCTGGCCGCCATCAACGGCAGCGGGATCCGCCTTTTCAGAGCGGACAGCCATGGGGACCTGACCATCCGCTTCTGGGTCCGCAGGCAGGATTACCGTGCCCTCCGGCGTCTGGCGGAAAAGCGGGGAGAGTCCCTGAAGCTGCTGGGCAGGAGTGGGCTCTATTGGAGCGTCAAGGGCCTTCTGGGCAGACCCGTTCTGGTGCTGGGGATGCTTTTGCTGCTGGGGATGGTCCTGTTCGTGCCCAGCCGCGTTTATTTCGTGCGGGTGGAGGGGAACGAGACCGTGCCCGCGCGGCAGATCCTGGAAGCGGCGGAGAACAGCGGCATCCGTTTCGGAGCCTCCCGCCGGGCGGTCCGCAGCGAGAGGATGAAAAACGAACTGCTGTCCGCCCTGCCGGAGCTGCAATGGGCGGGGGTCAATACCTACGGCTGCGTCGCGGTGATCTCCGTCCGGGAGCGGAGCGTCCCGGAAGAAAAGGAATCAGAGGAAGGGGTGTGCAGCATCATCGCCGCCCGGGACGGGATCATCCTGTCCTGCACCGCCACGAAGGGGAACCTTCTGTGCACGGTCGGCCAGGCGGTCCAGGCGGGGGAGGTGCTGATCTCCGGCTTCACGGACTGCGGCCTGACCGTCACCGCCACCCGGGCGGAGGGGGAAATTCTGGCCCAGACCCGGCGGACTTTGACCACCGTGACCCCTTCGGAGCATCTGATCCGGTGTGAGGAACAGTCCCAGCGGACAAAATACAGCCTGATCCTCGGAAAAAAACGCATAAATTTCTATAAAGGTAGTGGAATTTGGGATGCCACTTGTGGTAAAATGTATACGGAATATCATTTGACCCTGCCGGGGGGCTTTCAGCTTCCGGTGACGCTGGTGAAGGAGGTATACACCTCCTATGACCTGTCCGCGTCGGAAACGGAAGAGGCGGAAGCGCGGCTTGCGGAATTCGCGGAGGAGCATCTCCGCCAGGTCATGGTCGCCGGGACCATCGTCAGCGCGGACCATGTCCTGACCGCGGAGGATGGCCTGTACCGCCTGACAGGGGACTATGCCTGCATCGAGATGATCGGCAAGGTGCAGGGCGTGAAGATTGGAGATTACAATGGCTAAACAAGTGGAACGGATCGTGAGTGTCGACCGAGTGGAGGACCTGATCGCGGTATTCGGCTCTTTCGATGAAAATATCAAACGGATCGAGGACGCGCTGGAGGTGCGCATCATCAACCGGGGGACCGACCTGAAGGTCTCCGGCGATGAGGAAAACGCCGACAAGGCTGTGCGTACGCTGGAAGGCCTGCTGGCCCTGTCCGCCAAGGGTGAGACCATCGACGAGCAGCGGGTCCGGTATCTGATCACCCTGGTCCGGGAGGGCAACGAGGAGCAGGTGACCCAGATGGCGAAGGATGTGGTCTGCATCACCGCCAAAGGAAAGCCCATCAAGGCCAAGACCGTGGGCCAGCAGAAATACATGAAGGCAATCCAGAAAAATACCATCACCATCGGCGTCGGCCCCGCCGGCACCGGCAAGACCTATCTGGCCGTGGCCGCCGCGGTGGCCGCATTCCGGGAGCGGACGGTGAACCGGATCATCCTGACCCGTCCCGCGGTGGAGGCCGGCGAGCGGCTGGGCTTCCTACCCGGCGACCTGCAAAATAAGGTGGACCCCTATCTGCGGCCCCTTTACGACGCCCTGTATGACATGCTGGGCGCGGAGACCTTCCAGAAATACCAGGAGCGGGGCTCCATCGAAGTGGCGCCCCTGGCCTACATGCGCGGCCGGACCCTGGATGACAGCTTCATCATCCTGGACGAAGCCCAGAACACCACCCGGGAGCAAATGAAGATGTTCCTGACCCGCCTGGGCTTCGGCTCCAAGATCGTCATCACCGGCGACGTGACCCAGATCGACCTGCCGGACGACAAGGTCTGCGGCCTGAAGGACGCCTGCCGGGTGCTGGAGGGCATCAATGACATCGCCATCTGCCGCCTGACCGCTGCGGACGTGGTCCGCCACGCCCTGGTGCAGGAGATCATCAACGCCTACGAAAAAGCGAATAAGAAGCCGGAATACAAAAAGCCCAGCCCCGAATTCAAGGGCCGCTATCAGAGGAAGAATTGATATGAACCATAAGATCAACCTGACCTACGACATTTTTACGGTCCAGCAGCCGCTGGTATCCGCCATCATCAAAAAGTGCGTCGGCGCCGTGCTGGATGCCGAGGGCGTAAGCGCCCCCTGTGAGATCAACGTGCTGGTGACCAATGACAAGGGCATCCATGCCATCAACCTGGCCAGCCGCCAGATCGACCGGCCCACGGATGTGCTGAGCTTCCCCATGTTCCAACTGGAAGCGGGCGCTCCGCCCCAGGACTGGGAGGAATATCTGGACCCCGAGACGGACCTGTGTCCCCTGGGCGATATGTGCATCAGCCTGGAGCGGGCCCAGGCCCAGGCGAAGGAATTCGGCCACTCCGCCCGCCGGGAGGTGGGGTACTTAACCATCCACTCCATGCTCCATCTGCTGGGCTATGACCATCTGGATGAGGGCCCCCAGAAGCGCCAGATGCGCGCACGGGAGGAAGCTATTGCCGCTACCATCCCGGGAATGAGCCGTGGTTGAGATTCGCAGGGGGATTCCGGGAGACGGCGCCATGATTGCCCGGACACGTCAAAAGTGCTGGGCAGCCACCTACCGGGGCATCTTCCCGGATGAAGCCATCGATGCTTTCGACTTCCGGTGGCACACCGACAGGGATGAAATGCGGCTGGCGAAGTCTGATTTTTTCTACCATCTGGTGATGGACGGACAATCCTGTGTTGGCTATCTGTCCTATGGCGTGTTTCATGAAGGGTTCCGGCTTCAATCGCTGTATCTGCTGCCGGACTATCAGGGAAGAGGCCTGGGGAAACGCTTGATGGGAATTGCCTTCGATGCCTGCAAAGAAATGGGCTTTGATAAGCTCCGCTGGGATTGCTCTCCCCACAATACCAAGGCCATGGGCTTTTACGCCCACATGGGCGGCAGGGTGATCGGCATAGATGTCGGTCACGAAAACCGCCAAGAGGATGGCTGTACTTTCGAATATTGTTTTACTTAACTGGCGCGGGAGCGCCCAAGGCTTCTCCTCGAGGAGAAGCTGGCACGCCGAAAGGCGTGACTGATGTGGTGTGCTGTAGAATCAATCGTTTTCTCAACGCTTCGGCGAATTCGTACTGCGGCAACACCACATCCGCCCCTTCGGGGCACCTTCTCCTCAAGGAGAAGGCTTTGGTATGATGCATATGTGCATACAACCACATTTTTCCAAAGGAGAACATTATGAATACCAAAACTGCTATGATCACCATTGCCGGCCGTCCCAATGTCGGCAAGTCCACCCTGACCAATTATCTCGTTGGCGAGAAGATCGCCATCGTTTCCAATAAGCCCCAGACCACCCGTAACCGGATCTGCGGCATCGTCACCCGGGAGGATGCCCAGTTCGTCTTCGTGGATACCCCCGGCTTCCACCGCTCCCGCACCAAGCTGGGCGATTACATGGTGAATGTTACCAAGGATTCCATCGCCGACGTGGACGCCACCATTCTGGTCGTGGAGCCCATCGCCTCCATCGGCCCCCAGGAGGAGGGTCTGATCGAGCAGATCAAGGGCCGCAAGTGCCCCGCCATTCTTGCCATCAACAAGATCGACACCGTTGAGAAGGACAGCCTGCTGGAGGTCATCGCCCGCTACTCCCAGACCGGCGTCTTTGATGCCATCATCCCCATCTCCGCCAAGACCGGCGACGGCGTGGAGGATCTGCTGAACACCTGCAAAAAGTATGCCGTCGAGTCTCCCTTCCTGTTCCCGGAGGATGTGACCACCGACCAGCCCGAGCGGCAGGTGATGGCGGAGATCATCCGCGAAAAGCTCCTCTGGAACCTGGACAAGGAGATCCCCCACGGCACCGCTGTGGAGATCACCCGTTTCTCCGAGCGGGACAACGGCATCATCGACATCGACGCCACCATCTACTGCGAGAAGGCCAGCCACAAGGGCATCATCATCGGCAAGCGGGGCGATATGCTGAAGAAGATCTCCTCCATGGCCCGGGCCGACTGTGAGAAGTTCATGGGCACCAAGGTGTACCTGACCACCTGGGTCAAGGTCAAGGAGAATTGGCGGGATTCCGACTTCCTGGTGCGCAACTTCGGTTACACCGAATAAGCGTGTCATTCCGAGTGGAGCGAAGCGGAATCGAGGAATCTACGCACCATGGTAGTGCGAAGATCCTTCGACTCGCTGACGCTCGCTCAGGATGACAGGGTTTTCTGGAATTTCCAGTTGTAGATTCCAGCACCGCTGCAAATCCTAGTCCCGGGAGGGATGACGATGAACGCGGCGGATTACTGGCAGTTTTTTATGGAATCCGGGGCACCGGAGTACTACCTGCTTTACCAAAAAGCAATGAAAGCGGAGGCAAACCATGTACCTGACGATCCAGGCCATTGTGCTCAGAGTCACGGACTACAATGACCGGGACGCGCTGCTCACGGTCCTCAGCCGGAACCACGGCAAGCTGACCATCAAGGCCAGGGGACTGCGGCGGAAGAACAGTCCTCTGACCGCCCCCTGCCAGCTGCTGGCCTACGGCGAGTTTACCTTATTCGAATACCGGGGGATGTACACCATCAACGAGGCTCAGTCCATCGAGCTGTTCAGCCCGCTGCGGCGGGATCTGACCAAGCTGAGCCTGGGTACATATTTCGCCCAGGCGGCAGAGGTCATCAGCCAGGAGGATCTGCCGAACCCGGAGCTGCAATCGCTGCTGCTGAACTGTCTCTTCGCCCTTTCGAAGCTGAACGAGGACGAAGCAAAAGTGAAAGCGGTATTTGAAATGCGGGCCGCCTGCCTTGCCGGCTATATGCCGGATCTCTTCGGCTGCCATGTCTGTGGAAGCCAGACCCCGGACAAGTTCGACCTGTCCGAAGGGCGGCTGGAATGTACGTCCTGCCGCAGCGCTGATTCAAGGGGTATTCGGATGCCCATCAACCCCGGCGTGCTGGAAGCCATGCGCTACATCTGCCTGTGCGATCCGAAAAAGCTCTTTTCCTTCCAAATCGGAGACAGGAATCTGGAGATCCTCGGGAATCTGACGGAGGCCTATTTCACGACCCAGCTGGAACGGGGCTTCTCGACACTGGATTTCTACAAATCTTTACTGATCTGAACACCATTTTGTAGGGGACGGGTTTCCCGTCCCGTTTTATCTATCATGCGCGTATCCGCCGGGACGGGCGACCCGTCCCCTACGATTCTTTAATTTAGGAGATAACCATGTCTGAATTATACGAAAAATCCCTCCAGAAGCTGGAGCTGGATCAGGTCCTGGCGCTGCTTGCGGAATGCGCCGGGTCCACCGAGGGCAAGGCCGCCTGTATGGCGCTGCGGCCCAATTCCGACCTTGAGGAGGTCCGGCTGATGCTGGACCAGACCACCGCGGCCTCGGACCTGTGCACCCGGAAGGGCAATCCCGGCTTCTCCGAAGTCCGGGACGTTTCCGCGTCCCTGGAGCGGGCCGACCGGGGCGGCAGTCTGCAGCCCAAGGAGCTGCTGCACATCGCCGCGGTGCTGCGCTGCGCCCGGACCATCAAGGGCTATGTGTCCGAGGATGACAAGGCCACCGTCCTGGACAGCCTGTTCCAGGCCCTGACGCCCAATAAATATCTGGAGGACAAGATCTTCGGCGCGATCCTCTCGGAGGAGGAGATCGCCGACAACGCCTCCAAGGAGCTGTCCGACATCCGCCGCCATATGCGCATTCAGGCGGGCAAGATCCGGGACGGCCTGCAGAAGATCATTTCCTCTCCCGCTTATTCCAAGTACCTCCGGGAGCCCATCATCACCATCCGGGACGGCCGCTATGTGGTGCCTGTCAAGTCCGAGTGCCGGGGCGAGGTGCCGGGCCTTGTCCATGACGTGTCCTCCTCCGGCTCCACCTATTTCGTGGAGCCCATGTCCGCCGTCAACGCCAACAATGCCCTGCGGGAGCTGGAACTGAAGGAGAAGAAGGAGATCGAGCGGATCCTGGCTGAGCTTTCCGGCGAGGCCGCCGCCTACCGGGAGGCCATTGATCTGGATTTCCAGATGCTGGTGCAGCTGGACGTGATCTTCGCCAAGGCAAAGCTGGCCTACCGGATGCGGGCCTGGGCCCCCATCATGAACGACAAGGGCAGGGTGGAGCTGCGCAATGCCCGGCACCCCCTGATCGATCCCAAGACCGTGGTCCCCGTATCCGTCCGGCTGGGCTCCGATTTTGACACCATGATCATCACCGGCCCCAATACCGGCGGCAAGACCGTCACCCTGAAGACCATCGGCCTGCTGACGCTGATGGCGGAATGCGGCCTTCATGTCCCCGCCGGGGATGGCAGCCAGCTTTCCACCTTCGACGCCATTCTGGCGGACATCGGCGACGAGCAGTCCATCGCCCAGAGCCTGTCCACCTTCTCCAGCCACATGCGCACCATCGTGGATGTGGTTGCCGAGTGTGACGACCGGACGCTGGTGCTCTTTGACGAGCTGGGCGCCGGTACCGACCCCGCCGAGGGCGCGGCGCTGGCCACCGCCATCATCGAATTCTGCCGAAAAATGGGCAGCCGTGTGGCCGCGACCACCCATTATGCCGAGCTGAAGCTCTACGCCATGCGGACCAAGGGCGTCATCAACGCCTCCTGCGAATTTGACGTGGAGACCCTGCGGCCCACCTACAAGCTGCTCATCGGCATTCCCGGCAAGTCCAATGCCTTCGCCATTTCCCGGAAGCTGGGCCTTTCCGAGGAGATCCTGAAGGAAGCCGACAATCTGGTGGACAAGAGCGATAAGGACTTTGAGGACGTCCTGTCCCAGCTGGAAGCCCAGCGGCAGCAGATGGAATCCGCCCGCCGCGAAGCGGAGCGCCTGAAGGCCGAGACCGCCAAGATCCGCCAGCAGAGCGAGGAATACGCCATCCAGCTCCAGCGGGAGAAGGACAAGGCCATGGAATCCGCCCGCCGGGAGGCCCAGAAGATCATCGACGACGCCCGGACCGCCGCGAATCTGGCGTCCGAAGAGCTGAAGGCCCTGCGCAAGCAGCTTCAGGACAGCGCGGATGCCACCGGCATCAACCAGCGCCAGGCGGAGGTCCGCCGGAGCCTGAATGAGATGGAGAGCCAGATCCGGGCCCAGCAGCCCAAGCAGGAGCGTCCGGCACCCAAGCGGGGCGTCATGGTGGGCGACACCGTGGAGCTGCTGAAGCTGGGCACCAAGGCATCCGTCATCGCCATCAACAAGGACGGCACCTACCAGCTTCAGGCGGGCATCCTGAAAATGACCGTCAAGCCCGAGGAGGTCTACCTGCTGGAGGAGCACAATCCCTACAAGGAGAAGAAGCCCCGTCCCGCCCATTCCGGCCGGGAGATGAAGCTGGAAGCCCAGCCCATGGAGGTGGATCTGCGGGGCATGGACGCCGTGGAGGCCATCTGCGTGCTGGAGCGGTACATGGACAGCGCCATGCGTTCCGGCCTGAAGCAGGTGCGCATCATCCACGGCAAGGGCACCGGCGTCCTCCGGGCGGCGGTCCAGCAGGAGCTGCGCAAAAACAAATTCGTCAAAAAATTCCGCCTTGGCGTCTACGGCGAAGGCGAGGACGGCGTGACTATTGCCGAATTCGGCTGATTTGGGAACAATTTCGAAGGCAAGAATTTCCTGTATCTGACAATTACCGGCTTTACGGGATTTGTTTGTGAATTTATGCTAAAATTGATTGACTTTTTCGGTAAATTTGCTATGATATAGGCATACTTGTCGTTCCCGTTCAAACGGATGCGTCAAAAAGGAGTGTGTAATATGTTCAAGAAGGAAGTCTTAGTTCGCTGCGAATCCGGTCTGCACAACAAGCAGGCTACATACTTCGTCCAGAAGGCCAACGAATTTGAGAGCAGCATCTGGCTGGAATCCGCCAACCGCAAAATGAACGCAAAAAGCCTGCTGGGCATCATGTCCCTGGGGATTGTCACCGGCGCCACTGTGACGCTGTCGGCGCAGGGTCCTGACGCAGAAGCGGCTGTGAACGCTCTGGAAGCTCTGCTTCAGCGGGATGTTTATTGATTGAATGAATTTACAACCGCTCCGGTGTTGCCTGACCAACCGCACCGGAGCGGTTTCTCTATGGAAACGACAATATGACTTTTGATGAACTGAAGGACAAAGCCCTGAGCCTGCCCTACGCGCCGGGTGTCTACATCATGCGCAACAAGGATGACAAGGTCATCTATGTGGGCAAGGCGAAAAAACTGAAAAACCGGGTCAGCCAGTATTTCCAGAATACCGCCTCCCACACACCCAAGACCCGCCTGATGGTCAGCCACATCGACCATTTTGACGTCATCGTGGCCGCGTCGGAATTCGAGGCTCTGGTGCTGGAATGCAGCCTGATCAAGCGGTATATGCCGAAGTACAACATCCTCCTGAAGGATGACAAGGGCTATCCCTACCTGCGGCTGGATATGCGGGAGATCTATCCCCGGATTACCATGGTCAGCAAAATTTCCGACGATGGGGCGGGCTATTACGGCCCCTACGGCAGCCGTGGCGTCACCCAGGACCTGATGGAGGCCATCCGCCTGACCTTAAAGCTGCCCGGCTGCAAGAGGGAATTCCCCCGGGATATCGGCAAGGACCGGCCCTGCCTGAACTACCACATGAACCAGTGCGGCGGCTGGTGCCAGGAGGGGAAGAGCTGCGCTGAGTACCGCCGAATCGCGGAGCAGGCCCGCCAGCTGCTCCTGGGCAACTACAAAGCCGTTGCCGCCGAGATCAAAGAGCAGATGCTCTCCGCCGCGGATAACCTGGAATTCGAGCTGGCCGCCAGCCTGCGGGACCGGCTGAACGCCGTGGAGACCCTTGGCAAGAAGCAGCTGGTGACCGCCGGCACACTGGCGGATACGGATGTGATCGGCTACGGCGCGACGGAAGCCAAGGCCTGCTTCGCGGTGCTCCATTTCAGCGGCGGCAATCTGCTGGACAAGGACTACGAGGTCTTCCCGGTGCCCGATGATAAGGAAGCCGCGGTTTCCAGCCTTCTGAAGCAGTATTATCTCAACCGTGGCCTCGCGCCCAGGCGGGTGCTGCTGCCCTTCGAGATCGAGGACGCGGAGCTGTTCTCCCAGCTGCTGGAGCAGCAGTTCGGCCGGAAGCCCCACCTGCGGGTGCCCCAGCGGGGCGACAATGTCCGGCTGGTGGAGCTGGCCTGCAAAAACGCCTACGAGGAGGCGGAGCGGGTCAGCAGCCGAGAGGAAAAGAATCTCGGCACCCTGAACCTGCTGGGGAAAATGCTGGCCCTGCCGCCCCCCAGGCGCATCGAGTCCTTCGATATCTCCAATATCTCCGGCACGGACATCGTGGCGAGCATGGTGGTCTTCGAGGACGGAAAACCAAAGAAAAAGGACTACAAGCGCTTCAAGCTGGAGGGCCTTTCCAATCAGGATGACTACGCCTCCATGAAGCAGGTGGTCAAGCGCCGCTTCAGCCACTATAAGGCCGGAGACTCCGGCTTCGAGACCGCCCCGGACCTGCTGCTGATTGACGGCGGCATCGCCCATGCCCGTGTGGCCGTGGAGGCCCTTCAGGAGCTGGGTCTGACCATGAATGTCTTCGGCATGGTCAAGGACGACCGGCACCGCACCCGGGCGCTGGTGACCCCGGAAGGGCAGGAGATCCGCATCGACTCCAACCAGTCGGTATTCTCCTTCATCGGCACCATCCAGGAGGAGACCCACCGCTTCGCCATTACCTATCACCGGCAGCTGCGAAGCAAGCGCCTGCGCTATTCCGAGCTGGATACCATCCCCGGCATCGGCCCCAAGCGGAAGCAGGAGCTGTTGAAAACCTTCAAATCTCTCACCGCCATCGGCGCGGCGTCTCTGGCGGAGCTGGAACGGCTCCTGCCGAAGGATGCCGCGGCGGCGGTCTACCACCATTTCCATCCAGCAGAGGAGGAATCATAAATGCGCGTGATCACCGGAAAAGCCCGGGGTGTCCAGCTGAAGACCCCCGAGGGTATGCTGACCCGTCCCACCACGGACCGGGTCAAGGAAGCGCTCTTCAGCATCATTCAGTTCGAGATCCCCACCGCCAGCGTGCTGGACCTTTTCGGCGGCACCGGCCAGCTGGGCATCGAGGCCCTGAGCCGGGGCGCCAAAAGCGCCACCTTCGTGGACGCCCAGGAAAACGCCTGCAGGCTGATCCGTGAAAATCTGCGGCGTACCAAACTGGAAGCCCAGGGCAGGGTGGTCCGCGCGGACTATCTGGAATATCTGAAGCGCTGCCGGGAGAAATATGATATTATCTTTCTCGATCCCCCCTATGCGGAAGTTTTTCTGGAAAATGCCCTGAAATGTATCACGGAAATTGACATTTTGCAAACTGGTGGTATAATAGTCACAGAGCGCCCTTTGGGGAAGGAGCTTCCGTACGTCTTTGAGGGCTTTACCCGCTCCAGGGACTATAAGTACGGCAAGACTCTGCTGACAATCTACCGCAAAGACGGATGATAAGAGGCGGCAGCTATGAAAATTGCCATTTATCCGGGCAGTTTTGACCCGGTCACCAGCGGTCATCTGAATATCATTCAGCGCGCCGCCAATATTTTTGACAGGCTGATCGTCTGCGTGATGGTCAACGCGAGCAAGAGCCCCATGTTCTCACTGGAAGAGCGGGTGGCGCTGATCAAGCGGGTCACCGCGGATCTGCCGAACGTGGAGGTGGACAGCTCCAATGAGCTGCTGGCGGAGTACGCCAAGCGGAAGGGCAGCTGCGTCATCGTCAAGGGCCTGCGGGCCGGTTCGGACTTCGAGAACGAATTCCAGATGGCCCTCATCAACCGCCAGATCAACCCGGACCTGGATACGATGTTCCTGACTGCGGAGCATCAGTATACCTACCTCAGCTCCAGCACCGTCAAGGAGCTGGGCCGCTACGAGGTGGACCTGTCCGCGTTTTTACCGGAAGCCATCATTCCGGATTTCCAGGAAAGAATGAACTCAAACCTTCAAGGAGGAAAATGAAAATGAGCGATCGTAATACCGAAGATATTATCGGCGCGCTGTACGATATGGTGCAGGACGCCAGAGCCGTGCCTCTGGCTGCCGACAAGTGCATGCTGGAACGGGACAAGGTCCTGGATATGCTTGATGAGATCATCGCCCAGCTGCCCAGCGAGCTGAAGCAGTCCCGGACCATCGTGGAGTCCCGGAACGAGCTGATCAGCCAGGCCCGCCGGGAGGCCGAGGTCATCATCCGCCAGGCCCAGGATCAGGCAAAGCAGATGGTCACCAAGGAAGCCATCTACATCGAGGCCAAGAAGCGCAGCGAAGAGTTGGTCCAGCAGACCCAGAACCGGATCGAGGAGCTGAAGAAGGTCAGCAATGAGTACATGGACGACGCCCTGCGCCGCACCGAGGAAGTCATTGCCCAGTCCCTGAATAACGTCCGGGACACCCGCGTCAAGTTCCGCGCCGTCACCGAGGCACAGAAGCAGCGCGCTGTCAAGGCACCCGAAGCTGAATAACCCCCAGGCGGGGCGGTCCCAGGACCGCCCCGCCTGATGCTTTTTGACTGGATTTTCTTCCGCGCCTGTGCTATAATACCCGGGCAATCTTTTACACAAGTGAGGAAAGACCCATGAATGAGAAGGAAATCGGCGAGCTCCGGCGGCATCTGCGCCGGGACCGCAGTAATATGACCCATATTTACGGCTGCTACGTCAACGCGGAGAAGGAGATCATTACGGAATTCAGCCAGTCCCTGGGCATCATGCCGGAGAACGAATCCGAAAAGTATTTCGCCCTCCTGAAGCGCAGCCTGTCGGGCACCCTTGGCAAAAACCTGATCGACATCACCTTTAAGACCTCCCAGGTGGCAGGCTCCCCGGAGCACAAGCTGCTGATGGACCTGCGGGACTGCAAGCTGAAGGACGACGAGCTGCGGCGGAGCTTCTATCAGAAGGTCATCGACTCCGTCACCTTTGATGACAATTATCTGATCCTGCTGGGCTGCGAGACCTATGACGTGCCCTTCAAGAGCAAGGACGATTCCTTCCAGCGCGATCAGAGCGAGGAGAGCTATACCTTCATGGTCTGCGCTGTTTGTCCCGTGAAGCAGACCAAACCCAATCTTCATTATGTTGCCGAGGAGAAGCTGTTCCATGACGGCGCCATGGCTCAGATGGTCTCCGCGCCCCAGCTGGGCTTCCTGTTCCCGGCCTTCGACAACCGCTCCACCAATATCTATAACGCCCTGTTCTACTCCAAGGACATCAAGGAGGGCCATGACGCCTTCATCGAGTCCATCTTCCATACTCCCGTCCCCAAGCCCGCCTATGAGCAGAAGAAGTCCTTCGAGGCTCTGCTGTCCACGGCGCTGGATGACGACTGCGACATGGAGTTGGTCCAGGAGGTCCACAATCAGCTGTGCCAGCGGATCGAGCTGCACAAGGAGGCCAAGGTGCCGGAACCTCTGATGATCACCAAGGAAGAGGTCAAGGAGGTCCTGACAGGCTGCGGCGTCTCCGAGGAGCATCTCGCCAAATTCAGCGTGGATTATGACGAGGTCTTCGGCTTCGAGACGGAGCTGCACCCCAAGAACATCATCGACAACAAGCATTTTGAGATCAAGACCCCTGATGTGTCCATCAAGGTTGCCCCCGACCGCAGCGACCTGATCGAGACAAGAGTCATCGGCGGTGTAAAGTACATCATGATCTGTGCCGACGAGGACGTGGAGGTCAACGGCGTCAGCATCCACATCGGTGAAAAAGAACCCGCGACGGTATAAAAATAATGGCAGACACATATCGTGTCTGCCATTTCGGTTTGTCAAATGCTTAAAATTGTCGTTCATCGTTCCGTTATACACCGCAGCTGTCATCCCGAGCGGAATGAAATGGAGTCGAGGGATCTACGCATCTCGTTGTGATTTGCAGTAAAATCAGTGCCAAGATCCCTCGACTCGCTGTCGCTCGCTCGGGATGACGGCATTGTTTATAAGTTGCAGACTGAACAATAGATTGCAATTTTAAAGCTAGACCGTATCCTTATCGATTTAAAATGGCAGACACATATCGTGTCTGCCATTTCCATATTCACCCCCGCAGATACTCCATGGCGGTATACGCGAGAGAAGCGGCGCCGTAGGGGAGGGCGGCTTCGTCGAAGGTGACCTTCGGATGGTGCAGGGGATAGACGTGGCCTTTGGCCGGCTCGCCGGCCGCCAGCGCCGCCATGACAGTTGGGATCTCATGGCTGATATAGGCGAAATCCTCGGAGCCGCCGGCGGAGGGCTTGCCGCCGGCGTTCAGCTTTCCGACGGAAAGGGCCTTTTCCGGTCCCAGAAGCGCCGTCAGGCAGCGCTCCGCGTGGGCGCAAAGCGCGGGATCATTGACCAAAGTGGGACAGCCGCTGTCAAAGGTCACTGTGGCTTCTGCCCGAAATGCGGCGGCGATACCGGCGGATATCTCCGTAATCCGCTGTTTCAGCTTCGAGCGCAGGTCCTCATCAAAGGTGCGGATGGTGCCGCCCATGACGGCTGTGTCCGGGATGGCGTTGGACGCCTGTCCCGCGCGCATGGTGCCGATGGTCAGCACCGCCTGATCCCCGATGCCCAGCTCCCGGGCCTTGATCTCCTGCAGGGCGATGAGGATGTGGGCGGCGGCGGTCAGGGGATCGATGCCGTCCTGGGGCGCGGAGCCGTGGCAGCCCTTGCCCTGGACCCGGATAGTAAAATAATCCGCCGCCGGGGCGCTGACGCCGGGGGCAGCGATCATCACCGTTCCGGCGGGGATGGGAACGCCAACCGCCACATGGAGCATCATGCCGGCGTCCACATCAGGATTCTTTAGAACGCCGCCGGCGATCATGTCTTTGGAGCCCTCAAAGATCTCCTCCGCCGGCTGGAACATGAGCTTGACGGTGCCTTTCAGCTCCGCCTCATGGTCCTTTAATATCCGGGCGGCACCCAGCAGCATGGCGGTGTGAAAATCGTGCCCGCAGGCATGCATATTGCCGTTGGCGCAGGCGATCGGCGTATCGGCCTCCTCCCGGATGGGCAACGCGTCCATATCCGCCCGGAGTAGAAATACCTTCCCGCCAGTGCCAACAGTGGTCACCAGGCCGCATTTTCCGCAGTCACGGACGGAATATCCCATGGCTTCCAGGGCGTTGCGGACGTATTGCTTCGTTTCGGGTAGGTCAAAGCCGGTCTCCGCGTGGGTATGGAGCCAGCGGCGGTGGGCGGTCAGCTGCCGCTCCATTGCTTTTGCCTCGGTCAAGATCGGATTTTCCATCATCAGCACCCTCTCTGAATTTTGGATTAGTATACCACAGGGGGAGCCCCGGATTCATTGCGTTTTTGTGAAATGATATTTACAAAATAGCGAATTTCAGTTATCATGGAAGCATACCTTATCTGACGAAGGAGGAATCTGCATGAAGAAGGAAGTCAACGCGCTGGACTATGCCGGCGAAATCTGCAAAGCCCTGCCCAAGGGAATCCTGCTGACCACCAAGCGGGGCGGGGAAGTCAATACCATGACCATCGGCTGGGGCCATATCGGCATCGAGTGGGGAAAGCCCATTTTCGTGGCCTACATCCGGGACAGCCGCTATACCCGGGAAATGCTGGATGCTGCGAATGAATTTACAGTGAATATTCCGTATGGAAATGTGGATAAACAGATCCTGGGCTACTGCGGCACCAAGTCCGGCCGGGATGTGAATAAGATCCAGGAACTGGGGCTGACACTGGTGGATTCGGATCATGTGGCTGCGCCTGGAATCAAAGAACTGCCCCTGACGCTGGAATGCAAGGTGATCTGCAAGCTGAAGCAGGAGGTTACCGCCATTCCCGGTGAGATCCAGGACCGCTTCTATCCGCTGGATGCCAAGGGAGATCCGGATTTTCACTATGCATACTACGGCGAGATCGTGGGTGCCTATCTGATCCAGGAATAACGGTTATTTCAGGCTCCGACCAATGGTCGGAGCCTTCTTTTTTTGGTCCGGTGGTAAATTGTGCACAGAAACAGCGGCAGGGAATGGGAACTTTTTGTGAACTATTAATTCTGAATATTTATGCATAAGATGTTGACAAATTGTGGATATCGATGTATAATCTGGTGCATATAAAATAATTTCCATTCATTGGAGGAGCTAATCATGAATAAAGATAACATCAAGAAGATCGTTCTTGCCTATTCCGGCGGTCTGGATACTTCCATCATCATCCCCTGGCTGAAGGAGAACTACAATGATCCCGAGATCATCGCCGTGGCCGGCAACGTCGGTCAGGCGGACGAGCTGGAGGGCCTGGAAGAGAAGGCCATCGCCACCGGCGCAAGCAAGCTGATCGTCGCCGATCTGGTGGATGAGATGGTGGATGACATCATCATTCCTTCCCTGAAGATGAACGCCAAGTACGAGACCTACCTGCTGGGCACCGCTTTCGCCCGCCCCGTCATCGGCAAGAAGCTGGCCGAGATCGCCGTGGCTGAAGGCGCTGACGCCATCTGCCACGGCGCCACCGGCAAGGGCAACGACCAGGTCCGTTTCGAGCTGGCCATCAAGCGCTTCGCTCCCGATATGAAGATCATCGCCCCCTGGCGTGAGTGGGATATTAAGTCCCGTGACGAGGAGATCGACTACGCCGAGGCCCACAATGTGCCCCTGAAGATCAGCCGTGAGACCAACTACTCCAAGGACAAGAACCTGTGGCACCTGAGCCACGAGGGTCTGGATCTGGAGGACCCCGCCAACGAGCCCGATCTGGACAAGCCCGGCTTCCTGGAAATGGGCGTGTCTCCCTACGCCGCTCCCGATGAGCCCACCTATGTGACCATCGATTTCGAGGCCGGCGCTCCGGTGGCCGTCAATGGCGAGAAGATGAAGGCCTCCAAGATCATCGCCAAGCTGAATGAGCTGGGCGGCGCCAACGGCATCGGCATCATCGACATCGTGGAGAACCGTCTGGTGGGCATGAAGGACCGGGGCGTCTACGAGACTCCCGGTGGCACCATCCTGTACTTTGCCCACCAGCAGCTGGAAATGATCACCGTGGACAAGGACACCCTGCACCTGAAGCAGAAGCTGGCTGTGGACTATGCCGATCTGATTTACAACGGCAAGTGGTACTCTCCTCTGCAGGAGGCTCTGACCGCTTTCGCCAACGAGTCCAACAAGTACGTCACCGGCTCCGTGAAGCTGAAGCTCTACAAGGGCAACATCATCCCCGCCGGTATGACCTCTCCCTACTCCCTGTACTCCGAGAATCTGGTCACCTTCGGCGAGAGCGACTATGACCAGGGCCAGGCCGCCGGCTTCATCAACCTGTGGGGCCTGTCCACCAAGGTCCAGGCACTGCGGGAGCAGGGCAAGCTGTAAATTAATAAAGAATAGTGAAAATTGAATAATGAATAATTGCGGTATGCCCTGCGGGCATGGATTATAAACATCCGCGAAGCGGATTCCTCCATTATTCATTATTCATCATTCATCGCGACAGCGCCTTCATTATTCATTATCACAACACTTAAGAAATACGAGGATTATAACCATGGCAAAAATGTGGGCCGGGCGGACGGACGGCGCAACTGAAAAGATCGCGGATGATTTCAATTCCTCCATCCGCTTTGACTGCCGGATGTACCGTCAGGATATCACCGGCTCCATGGCCCACGCCGCCATGCTGGCAGGACAGGGGATCATCGCCCAGAGCGATGCCGATGCCCTGATCGAGGGCTTGTCCGGGATCCTGGAGGATCTGGAAAGCGGGAAGCTGGCCATCGACATGGAATGTGAGGACATTCACATGTTTGTCGAGCAGGTGCTGACCCAGCGGCTGGGGGACGTGGGCAAAAAGCTCCACACCGCCCGGAGCCGCAATGACCAGGTGGCGCTGGATATCCGCATGTACCTCCGGGACGAGATCGCGGAGATCACAGAGCTGACCAGGACGCTGATCGCGGCCGTGGTCACCAAGGCGGAGGAATACAAGGACGCCATCATGCCCGGCTATACCCACCTGCAGCGGGCCCAGCCCATCACCTTCGGCCACCAGCTGATGGCCTACGCCATGATGCTCCTGCGGGACATCGACCGGCTGGCGGACTGCCGCAAGCGAATGAATCAGTCGCCCATCGGCTGCTGTGCCTTGGCGGGCACCACTTATGACACCGACCGCCGCTTTGAAGCCGCGAAGCTGGGCTTCGACGGCATCTGCATGAACAGTCTGGACGGCGTTTCCGACCGGGATTTCTGTGTGGAGCTGATGAGCGCCATTTCGATGCTGATGATGCACCTGTCCCGCTTCTCTGAGGAGATCATCCTCTGGTCCTCCTGGGAGTTCAAGTTCGTGGAGCTGTCCGATGCCTTCACCACCGGCTCTTCCATCATGCCCCAGAAGAAGAACCCTGACATGGCGGAGCTGGTCCGGGGCAAGACCGGCCGTGTCTACGGCGACCTGATGGCTCTGCTGACCACCCTGAAGGGCCTGCCCCTGGCCTATAACAAGGACATGCAGGAGGACAAAGAGAGCGTCTTCGATGCCTGCGACACCGTCAAGATGTGTCTAAAGGTCTTCGCGCCCATGATCGACACCATGAAGGCCAACACCGCCAACATGAAAAAGGCGGCCCAGAAGGGCTTCATCAACGCCACAGACCTGGCGGACTATCTGGTAAAGAAGGGGATGCCCTTCCGGAGCGCCTACAAGATCTCCGGCCAGCTGGTCGCCCAGTGCATCCAGAGCGGTACCGTTCTGGAAGAGCTGCCGCTGGAGGCATACAAGGCTCACAGCGAGCTTTTTGAAGAGGATCTGTATCAGGACATCGATCTGCTGACCTGCGTGGAAAAGCGCGTCAGCGAGGGCGGCACCTCCGTGGCTTCCGTGGAAGCCCAGATCGCTTACGTCCGCAGCCTTATTAACGTATAAAGGAGCACATGTTATGATCAATCTGAAAGGCAAGAGCTTTCTGAAGCTTCTGGATTTTACCCCCGAGGAGATCAAGGGTCTGCTGGACCTGGCCGCCGAGCTGAAGGCCCAGAAGAAGGCCGGCATTCCCCATCGGATGCACGAGGGCAAGAATGTGGCGCTGCTGTTCGAGAAGGACAGCACCCGCACCCGCTGCGCCTTTGAGGTCGCCGCTTCTGATCTGGGCATGGGCTCCACCTATCTGGGTCCCAGCGGCTCCCAGATGGGCAAGAAGGAATCCATCGCCGACACCGCCCGGGTCCTGGGCAGAATGTACGACGGCATTGAGTACCGTGGCTTCGCCCAGACCATCGTGGAGGACCTGGCCAAGTATTCCGGCGTCCCTGTCTGGAACGGCCTGACCAATGAGTTCCATCCCACCCAGATCCTGGCCGATTTCCTGACCATTCAGGAGCATTTCGGCGATTTGAAGGGCAAGAAGCTGGTTTACTGCGGCGATGCCCGGTATAACATGGGCGATTCTCTGATGGTCGGCTGCGCCAAGATGGGTATGCATTTCGTGGCCTGCGCGCCTGAGAAGTATTTCCCCAACGCGGAGCTGATCGCCCAGTGCCAGGAGATCGCCAAGGAGACCGGCGCGACCCTGGAGTTTATCACCGATCCCGCTACCGCCGTCAAGGGCGCCCATGTCATCTACACCGACGTTTGGGTCTCCATGGGCGAGCCGGATTCCGTCTGGCAGGAGCGCATCAGCGACCTGACCCCCTACCGGGTCACCACCGAGCTGATGCAGATCGCCGGTCCCCAGTGCAAGTTCATGCACTGTCTGCCTTCCTTCCATGATCTGAACACCACCATCGGCAAGCAGATCTATGACAAGTTCGGCATCGACTGCATGGAGGTCACCGACGAGGTCTTCGAGAGCGAAGCCTCTATCGTCTTCGACGAGGCGGAGAACCGTATGCACACCATCAAGGCCGTCATGGCGGCAACACTCTGAGATACTTTTAAAGCCCACCGGCATTGCCGGTGGGCTTTGAGCGTGTCAAAAAACCACGTCATTCCGAGCCAGTGCGCACACTGGCGTGGGAATCCCGTCGATTTTCAAACATTTTCAGTCGCAGACTCCTGTATTTCGCCCCTATTTACGGGATTGCCACACTAGTGGTGCTCCGCGCAGCGAATCAGTATAATTATGGCTGCCGGTGGCAGCCATACCACAATTCAATGCGGGCTGGTTCGCAATGACGTGTTAATTTGAGGGCTTTCACATGTTTTGTGCTTACGCGTAATGATACCTTGTACGATATTTGACGGTAAAGAAGGCCGTCAATACCAGAGCGGCAAGCTCCGCCACGATGATGGAATACCAGATGCCGTCCAGCTCCAGGAGCATGGGCAGCAGCATGACCGCCGCGGCCTGGAACACCAGCGTCCGCAGGAAAGAGATCAGGGCGGAGATCAAGCCGTTGTTCAGCGCCGTGAAGAAGGAGGAGCCGAAGATATTGAAGCCGCACAGCAGGAAGGACAGGGAATAGATCATAAATGCCCGGAGGGTCATATCATACAAACTCTTGTCATAGCTGACGAAGATCCCCGAAAGGGGCGCCGCCAGCAGCTCCGCCAGCGCCGTCAGAATGATCGCCATCGTTCCGACGATCATCAGGCTTTTGCAAAGCAGGCTTTTCAGCTCCGGATGGTTTTCCGCGCCATAGTGGTAACCGATGATGGGGGCCACACCTATGGCGTACCCCAGGAATACCGCCACAAAAATGAAGTTGACATACATGATGACGCCATAGGCCGCCACACCGTCCTCGCCGGCAAACTCCATCAGCTGGAAATTGTAAAGCATACTGACCAGGGACAAGGAAATGTTGCTCATCAGCTCTGAAGATCCGTTGGTGCAGGTGCGCAGCAGGGCACTGCCGTCGAATTTTGTTTTGCACAGCCGCAGGAGGCTCTTGTTGGGCAGTGCGAAATAGACAAGGGGAAGGATGCCGCCAACGCACTGGCTGATGGCCGTGGCAACAGCTGCACCCTCAAGGCCCCAGCCGAATACCCCCACGAACAGCGCGTCCAGGATGATATTGGCAATGCCCGCCGCCACTGTCAGGCCGAGCCCCAGATTGGGCTTTTCCGCGGCAACGCAGAAGCTCTGGAAGGCGTTTTGCAGAAGCAGCGCCGTCAGGGCAGGGAGGGTGCACCTGCCGTAGCTGACGCAGGCGTCGATCATCTCGCCCTCCGCGCCCAGCAGGATCGCCGCGGGACGGAGCAGTAACAGCGCGACGGCGGACATGGCGATGCCGCCGATGACCAGCGCGGAAATCAGCAGCGAGAAGACCTCATTGGCCCGCTTTTTGTCTCCCGTGCCCATGATCATGGAGACCAGCGCGGTGCCGCCGGTGCCGACCATGATGCCGAGGGCGCCGAAGATCATGATATAGGGCATGATCAGATTGATGGCCGCGAAGGCGGTCTTACCGGCAAAATTGGAAACGAATATACCGTCCACCACGCCATAGATGGAGGAAAACACCATCATGATAATGGAGGGGAAGGTAAAGCGCAGAAGTTTGCCGCAGGTAAAGTGTTCAGAAAGCTGGATGTTCATATTATTCCTCCGGGCAAAGGTTTCTTTGGAAGTCATGAAAATATTTTCGGGTCAGGGACAGCAGCGTGCGGCGCTCCTCCGGGGTCCAGGCTTCGAATACCGCCTGCTCCGCCCGGATGATGGGGAGCACCTTCTCATCGGTCAGGGCCTGTCCCTGGGCCGTCAGACGAATGATCTTGGTCTTTCTGGTGATCTCCTCCAGATACAGGATGCCCTCCCGCTCCAGTTTTCGGATGGCAGAATTGATGGTCTGGCGGGGGATGCCGGTGAGCCGGCTGATGCTGCTCTGGGTACAGTCATCGCCAAAGACGCTGATGGTATAGAGAATGTTCATCACGCTGTCTGAAAGCCCGGCCCGCATTGCCGCCTCGTGGTAAAGCTCGGGGATCTCGCAGTGCAGGAAGCAGTATTCCCTGAATTCTTCGCTGATCTGATGGTCCATGGTGACTCCTTTGAGTGCGATTAAATACAACGAATGGCATTATAGTACGATATCGGACAAAAGTCAAGAGAAAAACCCGAAGCTTCGCTTCGGGTTTTTGCTTTACAGGTCGATGGATGGATTCATGTAGTATACGTTTTTCTGATTCAGCTTTTCCCGCAGCAGCTGGCAGGCTTCTCCGAACCGCTGGAAATGCACGACCTCCCGGGCCCGGAGAAATTTGATCACATCGTTGACATCCGGGTCATCAGATAGCCGGAGAATGTTGTCGTAGGTCGTCCGGGCCTTCTGTTCCGCGGCCATGTTTTCGACAAGATCCGTCATGGGGTCCCCTTTTACCTGCATCGTCGCAGCGCTCCAGGGCGTTCCGCCGGCGGATTGGGGGTAAACCGCCGCAGTATGGTCCACAAAATAAGGGGCAAAGGCGGGGTCCTTCATCTGGGAATCCTTCATGTTCCGGGTCAGCTGGTGCACAATGGCGCCGACCATCTCCAGGTGCCCCAGCTCCTCCGTGGCAATGTCCGTCAGCAGCCCCTTCAGCTCGTCGAAGGGCATGGAGTAGCGCTGGGACAGATACCGCAGGCTTGCGCCCAGCTCGCCGTCGGGCCCGCCGTACTGGGTCAGGACGATCTTCGCCAGCTGGGGGTTGGGATTGGCGATCTTTACCGGGTACTGAAGCTTCTTTTCATAGCTGAACATACTCAATCCTCCTTATTGCCGGCATATTCCCAGGGCCACGGGTCATCCAGCCAGCGGTATGCTTCGCTATCGTCCGGGGTCCGGTGGTTCAGAGGGCCGTATCGGCGGGTGTATTCCATCATACCCTGGTGATACAGGTCCTGATACTGCCGGTACAGCGCCAGAGCCTCCTTGTCATCCCGGTGGGTGTCCAGATAGAGGGCCAGCTCCTGGATGGCAAAGCCCAGCACCTGCAGCTCCGTCTTGGGTGTGATGGGGAGCTCCGTCTGATTGACCAGCCCCATAAAGGGAAGATCCAGTCCCGGGAAGAGGGTCCCTCTGACGATGCCCTTCCGGGCTTCATATTTCGGCGGGTTTTCCATCTGAAACGGCACATAGGGGTTGGCCAGGGGCGCCATAGCAGGCAGCCGGCCTTCCGAACCGTTCTGGTTGTTTGGTTTCGGGTCCAAAGCTCATTCCTCCTGTCATGCTTTGATGAACTGTCGTTCCGGGTCATACTATGCCGGATTCCGCCCGGATGTTCAGGAAGGGCCGCGGCGCGCATAAGGATCTATGAGGTGTTGTTTATGAAGCTGAGAAAGATCGGCGTGCAGCTGCTGACCTATTTTCTGGTGCTGGGCGGCTTTACCGCCATCACCTATTGGGGGAGCCAGGCGGTCAGCGTAGTTGCCCAAATGATCCCCCTGGAACGGGAGCACACCATCGTCATCGACGCGGGCCACGGCGGCGAAGACGGCGGTGCGACCTCCTGCACCGGGAAGCTGGAAAGCGCGTTCAATCTGGAAATCGCGCTGAAGCTGGATGACCTGCTCCATCTGCTGGGGTATGACACACGGATGATCCGAACCACGGACCGCTCCGTCTATACGGAAGGGGATACCATCTCGGCGAAAAAGGTATCCGATCTGAAAAACCGGGTGAAAACAGTCAACGAAACGGAAAACGCCGTGCTGGTGAGCATCCATCAGAACACCTTTTCCGACAGCCGTTACAGCGGCGCACAGGTGTTCTACGGTCCGGAAGGGGAGAGCAAAGCCCTTGCCGAGCAATTGCAGAGCGCCTTCTGCCAGACGCTGAACCCCGGCAGCAGCCGAAAAAGCAAAAAAGCGGACAGCGTCTATCTGATGCAGCATATCGACTGTACCGGCGTTCTGGTGGAGTGCGGCTTCCTGTCGAATCAAGAGGAGGAAGCGATGCTGCGGAGCCGGGAATATCAGCAGAAGCTCTGCTGCGTCATCGCGGCGACTGTGGCCGGATTTCTCGGGAATGCAAACACTTGACCGCGTCAAACTGCACTGGTATAATAATACGAAAACAGAAGGGACAGCCGTTGTATGAGAGACTACAGAATTGAGCAGATCCGCCGTGCAGAGGCATATTCTCACACGGAGGCTTACAATAAGCTGGCGCTCTTTGAGCCCGGGAGCTGGCTTTCCGGGCCGGTGAAGACAATTCTGGAGCTGCTGCCCCATTTTCAGAATCGCCGCTCTTTCAGGGGGCTGGATCTGGGCTGCGGTGTCGGACGGAACTGTATTCCGGTCATTCAGGCCCTTCGCGGAATCCCATGTGTCATGAACTGTGTGGATATTCTGCCGCTGGCCATCGACAAACTCCGGGAAAATGCTGAAAAATACCGCGTGGAGTCCTCCATCAACGGTATTGTCTGTTCTGCGGATCAATATCCGATTGCGGAGGAACAGTATGATCTGATTTTGGGCGTTTCCGTCCTTGAGCATCTGGATTCCGTCGATACTCTTGCCCGGAAGCTGGATGAGATCTACAGAGGCCTGCGTCAGGATGGCATCGCCTGTTTTGTGATCAACACATCCATTCAGGAGCACGACAGGAGCAGCGGCGCTTCCAGGAATGTCCAGTTTGAGATCAATATGAGTACCGGTGAAATGGAGCGGATACTGGATGCCGCCTTCTCCGGATCGGAGGTCCTTCGCCGCAGAGTCGTCCACTATCAATATGATACCTATCGGGAATCCGGCATCGTCCGACTGGATACGGATGTTCTGACCTATGCCGTGAAAAAAAGGAGCTAATTATGGCAAAGACAAAAACTGTTTTTTACTGCACCGCCTGCGGCAACGAGACACCCAAGTGGCAGGGCCGTTGTCCGGCCTGCGGTGCCTGGAATACCATTGAAGAGCATATTGAGAAGCCCGCCGCCGTCGGCAAGGCCAGATCCGCCCCGGTTGGGCTCAGCCGCAAGCCCCAGCGCATCCGGGAGGTGGACAGCGGCGACGAGATCCGGTTTTCCACCGGCATGGGGGAGCTGGACCGGGTACTGGGCGGCGGCGCGGTAGCGGGCTCCCTCGTCCTGGTGGGCGGCGCGCCGGGCATCGGCAAGTCGACCCTCCTGCTGCAGATCTGCAACAGCCTGTGCGCCGGGCGGCGGGTGCTGTACGTCTCCGGCGAGGAGAGCGAGCGGCAGCTGAAGCTCCGGGCCCAGCGGCTGGGCGTCGCGCCGGAGGAGCTGTACATCCTGTCCGAGACCCGGCTCAGCGACATTCTGGAGGCTGTGGAGGAGATGCAGCCCGATATCCTGATCGCCGACTCCATCCAGACCCTCTACAATGAGGAAAACGAAAGCTCTCCCGGCAGCATCTCTCAGGTCAAGGACTGCACCATGGCCCTGATGCAGATCTCCAAATCCCGGGGCATCATGGTCTTCGTGGTGGGCCACATCAACAAGGACGGCAACATCGCCGGCCCTAAGGTGCTGGAGCATATGGTGGACTGCGTACTGTATTTCGAGGGTGATCCCAATTCCTCCTACCGCCTGCTTCGGGCGGCGAAGAACCGTTTTGGCTCCACCAACGAGATCGGCGTCTTCGAGATGGCGGAAAAGGGCCTGATCGAAGTGCCCAATCCCTCCCAGATGCTGCTGGAGGGCCGCCCGGAGGGCGCCAGCGGCACCTGCGTGGCCTGCGTCATGGAGGGCACCCGTCCCGTGCTGGCGGAGGTCCAGGCCCTGGTGACCAAGACCACCTTCAATGTTCCCAGGAGAGCGGCAGACGGCTTCGATTTCAACCGGGCGGTGCTGCTGATGGCCGTGGCGGAAAAGCGGGGCGGCATGAAGCTGAACGTCTTCGACGCTTATATCAACGTCATCGGCGGCCTGCGGCTGGATGAACCGGGAGCGGACCTGCCGGTTGTGCTGGCGGTAGCGTCGTCTTACCGGGATCAGGTGATCGCGGATGACTTGGTGGCCATCGGCGAAGTGGGCCTGACGGGCGAGATCCGCAGCGTCTCCAACATGAATCAGCGGCTGGCGGAGGTTGCCCGGCTGGGCTTCAAGAAGTGCATCATCCCGAAAAACGGCTCTGAAAAGCTGGAGATCCCCACGGGCCTGACGGTCTACCGGGTGCGGAATCTGCGGGAAGCCATCGAGACGGCGATGTAACAGGAGAATGCTATGATTGAGATCGCGTTTACGGAAAGCGCCTCAGGCGGGCTGAAACTGGCTCAGTCCTTTGGTAAAGGAACGTATAGCAGCGGCTGTATCGGGGTGGTCATCCACCATGAGGACGGCTCCGCGCCAACCCAGGCCGAAATCGAAGAAGCACAGCGCCGGGCAGAGGAACAGCAGCGGAAGCGATGGGAAAATGCCGTTCCGCTGAACGGCAGGGCAGGGGATGTGTACAATTTCGCCCTGGGGCTCAGCTTCGGTGATATCCGCTGTCCGCTCTGCGCCGAAGACCGGATGAACGCTTCCATGGTGCTTTACAGCTTCTGGAATGAGCAGATCGCGGAAGATCAAAGAAAGCACATAAAAGAAGTAACCGAACGGCTGTCGGAACTGAAAATCCGCATCGCAGCAGGAGAGGATGCCCGGATCTGGTACAGTGATACCCCCGACGAGCTGTGCGGCTTTTACTGGCTGATGGACGAATTGCGCCACCTGCCGAAAAACCACGGTACGATTTATGCCCTGAAACAGCCGGAACTGGATGAAAAGGACGATGTGATCATCACATACAACGGCTGGGGCGAAGTGGAGCCGGGAGCTTACGGAAGGTTTATCCATCTTGCCGTCCCTGTCTCCGATCAACTGCGCCGCTACTATGCCAATCAGTGGCGTGGCCTCCAAAAAGAAAACAGCCTGATCCGCGCCTGCATCAACGGCAGCCTCCGCAGCGCTCCGGAGGATCTCTATGATCCTTATATCCGCTGGGAAATTGACGCGCAGCCTGAGGAATTTAAGGAAGCGATGGTGGTCGGCAATGTGCTGGGCAAATACCAGCCACGCATCAGCGATGGCTATATCCACCACCGTATCGATCAAATGGTCCGTGATGGGAAGCTTATTGCCGTGACCGCTCCTGAGGAAGATGAGCCGGGCTATTGGCGGATCCTGAGAAAGAATCAATAAAAGGGAAGAGGGGAGTACTCGTTTTTGAGTACTCCCCTTAAAATATGATCCTTCCAAAAATAATCCCAAGAACAAAAGCAATCACGGCGGCAATGGCAAATTCGACAGGATTTCTGACGTATTTTACTCGTTCCACCCGTTTGATGATCGGTTTTTCCACATAACGGACCACCGGCTGCTCCACATATTGCACAACACGCTTTTCCACGAGCTTTTCGACCACCTGGACCACAGGTTTTTCAACGATTTTTTCTACCGTCTCGACTGTTTTTATCACCACCGGCGGTCTCCGTCCGTAGGTTTTACGGCCTGTAGCCAGGTATTCTACATCCGTATCCAGCACCTCCGCCAGTTGGATCAGCTTGATCGTATCCGGGGCCGCCTGATCGTTTTCCCATTTGCTGACGGCCTGCCGGGTGACGTTCAGCGCCTGCGCCAGCTGTCCCTGGGAGATGTTCTGTTCCTTGCGCAGGGATATGATCCGCTCTCCGATCGACATAGAATTACCTCATAATTTTAGCCAAAATATTAGCAACTATTGGTTGCATACTGTATTTTACTCAACTTTATCAGAAAAGTCAAGCTTCGACAGGGGATTGGCTTCTGCCGCGATTTTCAGCTCTGTGTTTTCAATGTGCGTATAAATCTGGGTGGTGTTCAGATTCTCGTGACCAAGGACCTCCTGGACCGTCTTAACGTCCACACCGCCGGAGAGCATCATGGTCGCGGCGGTATGGCGCAGCTTGTGGGCGGAATACTGGGTGGAATCCAGCCCGGCCTGCAGCAGCGCTTTTTTCACCAGCCGATGGACCGCGCTGACACTGATCCGGTTGCTATCCCTGGAGCCAAACAGCGCCCGATTGTCAGACAGCACTTTTTTGTTGCGTTCGGGAAGGTAGGCATCAATGGCCTTTCGGCAGGCAGAGCCGAAGTAGACGAAGCGTTCCTTGTTGCCCTTACCGACGACCCGGATCCGATCTTCGTAAACATCCGTCAGATTGAGCCCCACCAGCTCACTGCGCCGGATGCCGCAGTTTAAAAACAGCATCAATATCGCATAATCCCGCTTTTCATTGGGTCCTGATACAGACCGCAGCAGCGCCGCGGACTCATCCATGGTCAGGTATTTGGGCAGACTTTTGCGCAGCTTTGGATATTCCAGATCTGCCACAGGGTTTTCCTGCAATTGCTTTGTCCGTACAGTCAGATATTTATAAAAGGATTTGATGGCAGAGAGCTTTCGCGCTCTGGCCGCCGCGGAAATGCCATTTTCCGCGGAATCCGGATTTTCCCGGTCATTGGCAAGATAGGAGAGAAAATCAAAGATTTCCGATGTGGTGATTTGGCGCACGAATTCCAGGTCCACGTCTTTGATCGGGATATCTTCCAGCTGCGTGTCGATGGGCATGTCATTGCGCATCAGCTTTATGAACCGCAGAAACATCCGCAGGTCGAGATAGTATTCGGATATCGTTTTTTGAGACTGGCCTTTGATCGTTTCGTGATAGGTCAGAAAATCCCGCAGAATCTGGGGACAGTCGGTATAACGCTGCATTGTATTGCCTCCAATTTTATGATCCTGAGGTTATTATAGCATATATGCGCTACGAACGCAACAAAATTTTTATTTTGTTGCGTTCGTTCTTTTGCCCTTGACAGGGCTGCTTCTCCTGTGTTATTTATTACTCGACAATTGAATATGGGGGCGGCTACCGGATTAGTCGCCCGGTGGCTGCCCCCTCTCCTTTTGTCGTGTCAAAGTGTGGTGAATAAAATGCTTAGTATCGGCAACACCGACCCCGTTGTCTTGTATGATCTTGCTGTCAAGCTTGAAGCGGCTTTCAGTCCGCACTCCCCACTTATTGACCAAGAATCTGAACTTTTTAAAACCCTATGTGAGGTATATAACTCAGTTTGGGGTCAACTTCCGAACAAAATCACAATCGACTTTTCCGAACAACCTTAAAAGTTACAAAATGTTACCATTTCCGAGTTGCACCGGAATGGAGGTTTGCACGATGCCTGAGTGCAGATGCCAATGACAGAGGTTGCTGGGGGTTGGGCTATCAGCCCCCACAATCTGCTATGCGGCTGTTTCCCTCCTCCTGTGTTACCCTACCCATAGCGAAGCTGAAAGCGCACGGTACAGCCCTACAGAGGACGCTATAGGCTTCCCTGCGCGAACCTACCGAGCCTTGTTAGGGGCATACACCCCGAAAGCGAAGCTTTCCCTTGTATGCCAAACGGCGGCGAATAGCCGCCCAGCGCCCCCGGCGCAAGCTTCAGTTTATCTGCCGCTTTGAATGTGAAGTATCCGTTTTTCCGTGTCATGCCTTTCCGGTGCTCGTACCTGTCCGCAAGCGGATGGGGCTTCGGGGACCCTGTCCGCTTGCGGGCGGGGACACTCGCCGGAACGGTTTTGACACACGAAACGCATACTACGACTATTGCGTTTCGTGTGTCATGTGTCAACACATCTGACACATTCCCTCGTTTGTGTCATGTGTCAAGATTTGGAGGTGTATATCCCCTTTGCCAAAGAAAGATTTTTGTTGCGTTGATAACTTTTCTGTCCTAATTCCCTACCGAGATCTTGAGCGACTATTGGAAACTGCGAACAAAATGCAGTTTTTTCAAGATCAGCTTTCACGAACCAACGAACAGTTGACCGCACTACGGATCATGTATTCCGAAGCAATCGAAAAAATTGCGGAAATCAACCGTTATCTCTGACTCCCTTATGAGACATCCGGGAAATTTATGTGTCAACAAAACGATTATTTTGTTGCGTTCAGCTGGCCCAAAAAGAAACAGGCCAAGGTCTGGCCCATCTGAACCGCTGCGCTGTCCACTCGCAACAAAATAATGGTTTTGTGTCGTTTGCCGAGGTGCTTCCACCTCCCTCGACGCTATTCTGCCACAAGCGGGCGCAAATGTCAAGCCCTTTTCCGGCCCGGCTTGCTGCGCCGTCTCCGGCCCTTGGCGGTGAGCCGCTTATCTGCCATGGCGTAAATCAGCGTGACTTCAATACCGCCGTGATTCAAGGCCCGGCGCACCCGGTCGATATCGCCGTACTTCTCGAGGAGCTTCACGGCGTAAACCTTCCGGGCACTGTGGGGCGCGGCGTTGGCGGTTAACCGTGCCGCAGCCGCCGCCCGCTTCACGTCCTTCCATACCGCTTGTCTGGTTCTGTGTTTCCCGGGCTTCGCCCCGGGAAACACCCATTCGCTGTCTGCGCTCTCGCGCAGATCAGCGAGCAGCGGCTCCGGCAATCCCACTTGCCGCCGCTTCCCGGTCTTCTGCTCCGTGATCCAGAAATTGGGCTTGAGCTGCCACGGGCGCAGCTGCAGCACGTCCCCGATCCGCAGCCCGGTATGCAGCAGCGTCCGCATGACCAACCGATTCTCATATGTCAAGAGGTCGAGCACCAGCTCGACCTCTTTCTCTAGCAAATATTCAGTCCTCATTGCTGCACACCCGGGCCATCCGAGCCACGAACTCGGACACCGTGGGCGCACCCTTGTACGGGCTCAGACTGTACCCGAAAATACCCGTGATGGTATCGATGCTGCCACGGTCAAAGGCCGTTTCAATGGCGTGCCTCATGGCCCGCTCTACGCGCGCGGGCGTGCTGCCGCACTTCCGCGCCACGATGGGATACAGCTCCTTAGTGATGCCCATACCGGGCTTCCACTCCTGCACCGCTACCCGCAGCATCTCGGTCCCCTTGATACTTTCCCGGAATCCGAGCAGCATCATTTTATGGTCCAGTTCCTGCAAATTGATACGATTTTCCATGATTATTCCTCCACTTTTGTATGAATTACCGCCAGTTTCCCGGCTGCGGTATCAAATGTTATTGTGTCCGTTTTATTGGACAGTTTATCAAAATCAATGTCGGTATATTCCTTTGGCGGCTCCTTCAGAGCGCCGCCGGAATAGTACCAGCGGCCCATAGGCCGCTGGCCCTGCTGCTTGCCAATGTACTTACAGACATACCACACCGCCCGGGGGTATTCCCCCCGCAGCTTGATGGCGGTCGTGAATCCATATTTCCATTGAGGCAAGTTATAAACAGTTTGTCCACAGGTATCTTTGTGCCCGCTATCCTCCAGCTGGAGATTGTCCCCGGCGAAGAACCCATGAAAGTGCAGTGCACCATCCCGGTGCAGCTCCGGCACGAGGATGTATTTCAAGCCGTTCCGGCGCACCATGTTGTCGCACCACTGGTTCAGTGCCTTGGTGATGACCTTGGGGTCATATCGGTCTATCTTGGTTTTGTCCAGTGTCAGCGTTACGAAATAATCGAACTCGTTAGCGAGGGCGAGCCGCCGCAGCTTCGCGCGGGCTCGCCTCATGCTGCGCAGCTGGTCGTCACCCTCTGATTTCTTGCCCGCTTCGCGGGCTTTCGGCCTCCGCTTCGCGGGGTCGTCGTATTCGGTCTCCCGCTCCCATCCCGGTTCCCGGAATAGCCGGGAATCCGCTGCAATGATATCCATGCAGCCATTGTCGTACCGATACACAATGGCGTTATGGTAAACTTGGTCGGCAGAAGCTACAAACTTCATGCCTCTCATTTTGTCATTTTGACATTCTTCCATGTCCACCGCTATCGCATCTGACGGAATAATGTCCTAGTATCAAGTAGGGCCGCCCCCTGTCGGGGGCTGGTGCGGTCAATGGGGGTGGGGCTCTCGCCCCTCCCCCTCGCCGCTGCGCGGCTCCCCCCGCCTCCCCTCGCGGGCTGAGGCTGGGCAGCCCGGTGGGCCCGGCGGGGGCTCCCTCGCCTACGGCTCGGCCTCCCCGGGCCTGCCGGTCGAAGCTTCGTGCTCGTCGCAACCGCTGTGGTTGCGCCCGCATAGCGGGCGCGGTTTTGATTCCCGGGCCGGAGCGTGTCGTCG
>JAFUMG010000050.1 GCA_017473225.1 Oscillospiraceae bacterium
CCTCATCCGACCTCGCGTTGGCTATTGTATGCTTGCCACTGGCAAGCATAATATTTAGATCCGCTGCGCTATGCTCGGCCACCTTCCCCCCGGGGGAAGGCATGGCGGCTTCGCCGCTAAGAGTACGACAAACTACAATTTGAATCCCACTGTGGCAGCAAAATAATACAGCGGCAATGCCTTGGACTGGGCATTGCCGCTGATATTTACCGCTTGATGTCGAAATTCATATTCATGATGGCCTTGATGGCGCCGGCGTCGTCGGTGATGTTGGCGTCGCCGTGGATGGTGTGCTTGATGACAGAGCTGGCTACGGCGAAGTTGATCATGTCCATGGGCTTGTAGCCCCGGATCATGGCGTAGATCAGGCCGCTGGCGAAGGCGTCGCCGCCGCCGACACGGTCCAGAATATTGAAGGTGAAGAGCTTGCTCTCGAAGGTGTGGCCCTGGTACCACATGTAGGCCTTCAGGCTGTTCTGGGAGCCGGAGTGGGCATAGCGCACATGGCGGGCGATGCACTTGATATTGGGGTAGCGCTCGATGAAGTGCTGGAACACCTCGTCCTGCTCCTCGTAGCTGGGCTGCAGGGGCACGCCGTCCTTCCAGTCGCCCTTGGCGTGGTCGTTTTCATCCTTCCACAGGTGGTAGGGCTCGATGCCCAGCAGCACATCCACATAGGGAAGGCACTGGGTGCAGTAATCCCGGGCCTGCTCCCAGGTCCAGAGCTTGCTGCGGAAATTGCCGTCAAAGCTGGTGGTCAGGCCCAGCTCCTTGGCCACCTTCAGGCTTTCCAGGATGAAATCGGCGCAGGTCTGGTTCAGGGCTGGGGTGATGCCGGAGACGTGGAGCCAGTCGTAGCCCGCCAGCAGCGCGTGGAGGTCCACCTTTCTCAGGTCGTATTCCGTGATGGCGCTGTGCTTGCGGTCATAGGTGACCTTGCTGGCCCGGATGCCGTAGCCCGTTTCCAGATAGTATGTACCCAGCCGGTGGGTGGGGGTCTCCTCGGGGGTGGAGAGGATCACAGGGGTGCAGTGGACATCGTTGGAGCGCAGCATACGGATGGCGCTCTTGCCGATGGAATTGTTGGGCACCACGGAGAAGAAGGTGCTGTCCACGCCCAGGTTGGCCAGGCTCAGAGCGATGTTTGCCTCGCTGCCGCCGTAGGTGGCCTCGAAATTATTGGCCATGCGGATCTTTTCGTAGTTGGGCGGGGTCAGACGGAGCATGATCTCGCCGATGGTGATGAATTTTTTGGGGCTGCCGGCATTGTCGAGCAACGGATTGTGGTGTTCCATGGGGGGACCTCCTTATCTGTGATGATGTTCATTATACCGTCGATATCCGGCGAATTCAATAGAAAACGAATAGATATGACAAAATAATTATGTAAAATGACAATAAAATCCACGCTTCCTGCGGAATCGAACCATTTCTTTCTCCCGGACATAGATTGAGCCGGGAGGTTTTGCGTTATGAGCGTGTATTTCATCACCTTCCGCTCGGTGACACTGGCCCAGCGGGGGGAGCAGATCCTGCGGCGAGCGGGGATCCGGTGCAGTCTGCAGCGGACTCCCAGATGGATGGAGGAGCAGGGCTGCGGCTACTGCCTGCGGGTGCGTCCCGAGGACGGCGGCAGCACCGTGCAGGCCCTGCGGCAGCATCAGGTGCAGTTTCGGAAGGTATATCTCCAGGGGGAGAACGGGGATGTGGAGGAAGTGGCGCTATGATCTATCTGGACAACGGGGCCACCTCCTTCCGAAAGCCCGACCGGGTCCGGCGGGCTGTGGCGGAGGCCATGGCCCGCTGCGCCAATCCCGGACGGGGCGGCTACGGGGCGGCCATGGCGGCGGCGGAGACGGTGTTCCGCTGCCGGGAAGCTGCGGCGGAATTTTTCGAATGCGAAGCGGAGCAGGTGGCCTTCACCTCCAACTGCACCCATGGGCTGAATATTGCCATCAGGACTCTGGTGAAGCCAGGGGGGCGGGTGGTGGTGTCCGGGTTTGAGCACAACGCCGTGACCCGGCCCCTCCATGGGCTGGGGGCGGAGCTGATGGTGGCGGGGCGGAAGCTCTTCGACTGGGAGGATACGCTGGAGGAATTCGACAGGGCGCTGCGGCAGGGGGCGGACGCGGCGGTATTTACCCATGTTTCCAATGTATTCGGCTATATCCTGCCGGTGGCGGAAATGGCGGCGCTGTGCCGGGAGCGGGGCGTGCCCTTTATCATCGACGCGGCACAGTCGGCGGGGACATTGCCGGTGTCCCTGAAGGCTTTGGGGGCGGACTTTATCGCCATGCCGGGGCACAAGGGGCTGCTGGGTCCCCAGGGGACGGGGATCCTCCTGTGCGGGAGAATGCCGGAGCCGCTGCTGCTGGGCGGCACCGGCAGCGATTCCATCAACCAGCGGATGCCGGATTTCCTGCCGGACCGGGTGGAAGCGGGGACGGTGAATGTGCCGGGGATCGGGGGGCTCCACGCAGGGATCGCCTATCTCAGATCCGTGGGAATGGACGGCATCCACCGCCGGGAGGCCCTTCAGGCCAGGCGCTGCGGAGAAGGGCTGGAAAGGCTGGGAATGCGGGTGTTCCGGGGAGACCACCAGTCGGGGACCGTGTCCTTCGTCCCCGGGGGAGACTGCGAGGAAGCGGCGGCGGCGCTGGCCCGGCAGGGCATCGCCGTTCGGGCAGGGCTCCACTGCGCGCCCCTGGCCCACGAGAGCGCAGGGACGTTGGAGACCGGGACGGTCCGGGTCAGTTTCGGTCCCGACGCGTCGCCGGAGCAGACCCGGGCCTTTCTCCGGGCGGCAGCCAAACTTCCGGCCATGGAAAGTTAAAAATTTTTTACACATTATCTATTGCCATTACCAGACCAATCCGCTATAATAGGATGGATAATAGATAAGTATACCATAGCGAAGTGCGCGCATTCGCAAGATGCCAGAGAAAAGGGGAAAAACAGTATGGAAGGAATTCAAAGCCTGCTCCAGCAGATGAGCAAAATGCAGTGGTCGGACTACCTGGATATCATCCTGGTGGCCTTCCTGATCTACAAGCTGCTGCCGCTGATCAGGACGCCCAATACCATGCGGATCGCCCGTGCGGTGGTCGTGGTGGTCGTGGTGGCCTGGCTGACGGACATCTTGAAGCTGTATACCATCAGCTGGATTCTGAACCAGATCCTGGCGGTCGGTGTTCTGGCGGTGGTGATCCTGTTCCAGCCGGAGCTGCGGCGGATGCTGGACCACATCGGCTCTGTGAAGCTGAAGAATCTGCTGGGCTACAGCAAGCCTGCCCAGGAGATGGATAACGTCATCAGCCAGACGGTCATGGCCTGCGAGGTCATGAGCCGGGAGCGGGTGGGCGCGCTGATCGTCTTCGCCCGGGAGCAGCGGCTGGAGGAGTACTTCAAGACCGGCACCCGCATCGACGGTCAGGTCTCCGAGCAGCTGATCCGCAATATCTTCTTCCCCAAGGCATCTCTGCACGACGGCGCCATGATCATCCGGGACGGCCGGGTGGCGGCAGCGGGCTGCGTGCTGCCCCTGTCCGATTCCAGCCGTCTCAGCGCGGATCTGGGCACCCGGCACCGGGCCGGCGTGGGCATGAGCGAAGCGTCTGACGCGGTGGTGGTCATCGTCTCCGAGGAGACCGGCACCATTTCCGTAGCCGTGGGCGGTATGCTCAAGCGCCATCTGGCGCCCCAGACCCTGGAGCGGCTGCTGCGCAATGAGCTGTGCAAGGAAGAAACGGAGAAGGAGCAGGTCGGTCTGGCCGCCCTGTATGAAAAAGTTCTGGGCAAGGCAAAGGAGGGTAAGGACAATGAAAAGAAATAAGATCCTGTCGGTCCTGCTGTCCCTTGCCATCGCGCTGGGCCTGTGGCTGTATGTCGTTACGACGGTCAGCCCCGGATATACGGATACCATCCCCGGTATTCCTGTGGTATTTGTGGGTGAGACTGCCATGGAGGAGCGGGGCCTGATGGTCACCTCCGAGAACTATACGACGGTCAGCCTGAAGGTCTCCGGCAACCGCTCCGATGTGACGAAGCTGAATAAGAGCAACATTACCATCAAGGTGGACCTGTCCACCATTTATGATCCCGGTGAGCATGAGCTGACCTACACCTGGGGTTGGCCCGCGGATGTGCCCAGCGGCTCCATCACCGTTGAGAACAAATATCCCGGCACCGTTCCGGTCACCGTGGAAAAGCGGGAGACCAAAGAGGTGCCTGTGAAGGTTACTTATATCGGCTCCGTGCCGGAGGGCTTCCTGACCGATACGGAAAATGCCGTTCTGGATTACCCCATGATCAACATCCAGGGTCCCGGCTCCGTGGTGGGCCTGGTGGACCACGCCGCCATCGAGGTGGACCTGGATGACCGGACCGAGTCCGTCAGCGAGAGCTACCGCTATACCCTCTGCGACGCCGAGGGCAACCCTGTGGACGTGGAGCAGATCACCACCAATACGGCGGAGGTCCGTCTGGATCTGAAGATCCAGCGCTGGGAAGAGATCGAGCTGGTCCTGACCGTCAATTACGGCGGCGGCGCCACGGAGCTGACCACCAATGTGGACATCGTGCCCGAGACGATCAAGGTCTCCGGCAGCGAGGCCCAGCTGGAAGCTCTGGGCGGCAAGCTGAATCTGGGCACCGTCAATCTGGCGGAGATCACGGAAAATACCCAGAAGACCTTTGAGATCGTGCTGCCCGAGGGCGTGACCAACCTGACCGGCGTTACTGACGCGGCGGTGGACATCAGCTTCCTGGGCCTGAGCACCAAGGAATTTACCATTACCGACATCAAGGCGGTCAACGTGCCCGAGGGCATGGAATGCGACCTGATGACCCAGCTGGTGAAGGTCACCCTCCGGGGACCCGCCAACCTGATCAACAACCTGACGGAGGAGGATATCACGGCGATCGTGGACTGCTCCGGCAAGGAGGTGGGCACCTCCATCATGAACGCCACTCTGGACTTCAGCGAGGACGCCTTTGATACCATTGGCATCCTGGGCACCTGCAGCGTGACGGTGGCCCTGACCGCGAAAGAGGCGCCCTGATGGAGCAGACGGTCCGGGTAAAGGAAACCTATGACGATGGCACGGCGCTCGTGATGCACCTGCGGCAGAGCGCCTGCAGCGGCGACTGCCACAAGTGCTCCGGCTGCGGCGCCGCAGCGGAGACCATCTTCCTGAAGGCCGAGAACCCCATCGGGGCGAAGGCGGGGCAGACGGTCACCATCCGGTCCGAATCGGCGCCGGTGCTGAAGGCCGCGGCGGTCATGTATATGGCGCCGGTAGCGCTGTTCTTCCTGGGCTATCTCCTGGGAGCGCTGGCGTGGGACCGGGGCGCGATGGCCGGATGTCTGGCGTTTGTGATCGGGATCTGCCTGGCGGTGGTCTATGACCGCCGGGTGGTCCGGAAAGAAAAAACAGGATATACCATTACGGGGTTTGCGGGAGATTCTCTTCTGAAACCCACAGAAAAAGGGGATAATGAGCTTGATTAAAAGTATGACCGGCTATGGCCGTGCCGTGGAGACGGTGAACGGGCGGGAGTTCACGGTGGAGCTCCGCTCCGTCAATAACCGCTATCTCGACTGCACGGTGAAGCTTCCCCGCTCCGTTTCCTTCGCGGAAGAAGCGGTCAAGCAGGCAGTGAAGGCCTCTGTTTCCAGAGGCAAGGTGGATGTTTATATTTCCATCAAGTCCGAAGGCACCAGCGATACCCGGGTCACCCTGAACAGGGAAGTGGTCGGTGGTTATCTGGAGGCCATGAAGCAGATGGTGTCCGAATTCGGCATCCGGGACGACATCAGCGTCTCCACCGTTTCCCGGCTTCCCGAGGTCTTTACCGTGGAGAAGCCCGAGGTGGACGAGGAAGCGCTGAAGGCGGATCTGATGGGCGTTGTGGCGAAGGCCATTGAGGGCTATGACGCCATGCGCTGCGCCGAGGGCAGGGCCCTGGACGCGGACCTGCGCGGCCGCGGCGAGACCATTTTGGAGCTGGTCAGCCAGGTGGAGGCCGGCAACGGCCAGACCGTCATCGACTACCGCACCCGGCTGGAGAACAAGCTGAAGGAAGTCCTGGCCAACACCACCATCGACGAGAGTCGCATCCTGACGGAAGCCGCCATTTTCGCCGATAAGGTGGCCGTGGACGAGGAGACCGTCCGCCTGAGAAGCCACCTGCAGCAGATGAACACGATGCTGTCCGGCGGCGGCGCCGTGGGCCGGAAGCTGGACTTCCTGCTGCAGGAGATGAACCGGGAGGCCAATACCATCGGCTCCAAGTGTTCCGATGTGAAGCTGGCCCGGATCGTGGTTGAGATCAAGGCAGAGCTGGAAAAGATCCGGGAGCAGACCCAGAATATCGAATAAGCAAGCCCCGGTAGCGTGATATTGAGACAGACGATGAGAGGTTCTTTCGATGAAACTGATTAACATCGGATTCGGCAGCATGGTCGCTGCCAACCGGGTCCTGGCCATCATCGCCCCGGACTCCGCCCCCATCAAGCGTGTGATCCAGGAATCCAGAGACCGGGGTATGCTGATCGACGCGTCCTTCGGCCGGAAGACCAAAGCGGTCATCCTGATGGATACGGACCACGTGATCCTGTCCGCCATCCCGCCGGAAACGATCCACGCCCGGTGGATGGACAAGCAGGAGACAGAAGCTGAGGAGGAAGAGAATTGAGCAAAGGGAAGCTGTTTGTATTTTCCGGCGCCTCCGGCGTCGGCAAGAGCACTGTTCTGAAAACCGTCATGGACCAGCGGAAGGACCTGGTGTTCTCCGTCTCCGCGACGACCCGCGCGCCCCGTCCCGGCGAGGTGGAGGGTGCGGACTACTATTTCATCTCCCGGACCGAGTTTGAGGACTGGATCGCGAGAGGTGAATTTCTGGAATACGACGAGCACAACGATGTGCTCTACGGCACCCCCGTGGGCCAGGTCAATGAGAAGCTGGAGCGGGGCAATGTGGTGCTGGACGTGGAGCCCAACGGCGCTTTCAACGTTCGGAAGTCCTGCCCGGAAGCGACGCTGATCTTTGTGATGCCCCCCTCCTGGGAGGAGCTGGAGCGCCGGCTCCGGGGCCGGGGAGATACCACACCCGAGCAGATCGAGAAGCGCCTGGCCCGTGCCAGGTGGGAAATGGACCAGAGCGTCCATTATGACTATGTGGTGACCAACGACCGGGTGGAAGCCTGCGCCGCTGAGATTTTGAAGATTATTGCCGAGAAGGCAGACTGATTTTGGAGGAATTGAATTATGCTGTACCCCCCTGTTGCTGATATGCTGAAGAATGTTGACAGCCGTTACCTGCTGGTGAACGTGGTGGCCCACCGGGCCCGCCAGATCGCCGCGGAAGCCGAGGCTTTCCAGGAGGAGCTGCCCGAGAAGCCCGTCACCCTGGCCATCCGGGAAGTTGCCGCCGGCGAGCTGACCGCATCCGTGAAGGACGAGTATAAGAACTAAAGTTGGTTTTGGTGTCATTCCCGGCAGGCGCGCATAACGCTCTGCGGACTGGCTCGGAATGACAGAAGGTGAGAGGAGAGAGGTTTTATGATCGCAAAACTGGCTGTTTCGGCGGCTGCGTTTGCCATCGATAAGCCTTATTCCTACTGCGTCCCGGCAGGAATGGAGCTGGTACCCGGTCTGCGGGTGACGGTCCCCTTCGGCCGGGGCAATCGCCGCTGTGAGGGCGTGGTGCTTTCCGTGGAAGAGGGGAGCCCCGAGGGCCTGAAGGCGGTGGAACGGGTCCTGGATAAGGAGCCGGTGCTGACGGAGCAGATGCTCCGGCTGGCGGCCTTTGTCCGGGAGCGCTATTTCTGTACCTTTTATGACGCCATCCGGGCCATGCTCCCGGCGGGACTCTGGTTTCAGGCAAAGAATCAGATCCGGCTGACGGAGGACCGGTCCTGGAAGGAAAAAGAAATCAAAAAAGAACACGCCCTGACGGTTCTGCGGCTTCTGGAAGACCTGGGCGGTCAGGCGGAGGAAGGGGCGCTGCGCGCCGCGCTTCCCGAGGAGGGGGCGCTGGGGGAGACCCTGCAATACCTGCTCCGCAAAAAATGGATCGCCGCCCAGGCGGACTATTCCCGGCGGACCAATGACAAGACCGAGCGGATCGCCACTCTGGCCTCCTCCCCGGAGGAGGCACTGGAATTTGCCGCCCGCCGGCCCAGATCCGCCGCCATGCAGAAGGCGGTGCTGGAGCTGCTGTGCAGCGTGGGCAGCGTGTCCGTCAAGGAGCTCTGCTATTTCACGGGAGCTTCCACAGCCACGGTGAACCGGCTGGAAAAGCTGGGCTACCTGGAGCTGTCGGAGCGGCCCGTGCTTCGGTGCCGGGAGATCAAGCCGGCACGGCTGGATGGCCCGCTGGTCCTGAATGATGAGCAGCAGGCGGCCTTTCAGGGGCTGGACGCCCAGCGGAATGAGGATAATCCCGGCGTGGCGCTGCTTTACGGCGTCACCGGCTCGGGCAAGACTTCCGTTTATATCAAATTGATCCGATCCTGTCTCGAGGCGGGAAGGAGCGCCATGCTTCTGGTGCCGGAGATCGCCCTGACGCCCCAGCTGCTGGGGCTGCTGGCGGCCTATTTCGGCGAGACCATCGCGGTGCTCCACAGCAGCCTGTCCGCCGGGGAGCGCTATGACCAGTGGAAACGGGTACGCTCCGGCGAGGCGAAGGTGGTGGTGGGTACCCGCTCGGCGGTGTTTGCCCCCTGCGACCGGCTGAGCCTGATCATCCTGGATGAGGAGCAGGAGCATTCCTATAAATCTGAAAATTCCCCCCGGTATTCCGCCAAAGAGGTGGCCATCTGGCGGGGCGCCAAGGAAAAGGCCCTAGTGCTCTTCGGCTCGGCGACCCCCTCCATTGAGACCATGTACCGGGCGAAAACCGGAGCCTACCGGCTCTATACCTTATCCCAGCGGTTTGGCGGCCGCGCCCTTCCCGGCGTGGAGATCGTGGATATGCGGGAGGAACTGAAGCAGGGCAACGACCTGGCCTTCAGCACCTTCCTTCAGAATGCCATCATCGACACCCATCAGGAGGGGAAGCAGACCATCATTCTCCTGAACCGCCGGGGAAACAGCCGGGCGCTGGTGTGCGTGGACTGCCGGGAGACCCCCGAGTGTCCCCGCTGCGCGGTGCGGCTGACCTATCACAGCGCCAATCACCGGCTCATGTGCCATTACTGCGGCTATTCCCAGCCGGTGCCGGAGCGGTGCCCCCAGTGCGGCGGCCCCCTGAAGGCCATCGGCACAGGCACCCAGAAGGCCCAGCAGGAGCTGAATTACCTGTTCCCGGATCTGGAGATCGACCGGATGGACGCGGACACTGTCAGCGCCCTGAATACCCACGAAAAGATCCTGGATCATTTCAAAAACGAGAAGGTGCCGGTGCTCATCGGCACCCAGATGGTGGCCAAGGGCCTGAATCTGCCGGATGTGACGCTGGTGGGCGTGCTGGACGCGGATCTGAGTCTTTATACCGACTCCTTCCGGGCGGCGGAGACCACCTTCAATATGCTGACCCAGGTGGTGGGCCGGGCCGGCCGGGGCGATACTCCGGGCCGGGCTGTGATCCAGACCATGGTCCCGGACCACGAGGTTATCAAGTTGGCTGCGAAGCAGGATTACGACGGCTTCTATGAGCTGGAGCTCTCCCTGCGGAAGATGCAGCGCCTGCCTCCCTTCGGGGATCTGGTGACGGTCACCTTCCTGGGCCAGGAGGAAGCGGCGGTGCTCCGGGGAGCGGCCAAATTCCGGGACAGTCTTGTAAACTGCCTGAAACAGCCCGGATATACTGAGGAAACCTGCACGGTGCTGGGGCCCGCCCCCTGCGCCGTACCGAAAATCAACTACAATTTCCGTTACCGGCTGACACTGCGGTGCGTGCTTTCGAAAAATCTTCGGACGCTGCTGTCCAGTCTTCTGCGGCAATTCGCCCAGGACAAGCTCAACCGGGGGGTGTCCGCATTTGCGGATGTCAACGGATTTGAATCATAGAAAGAGGGAGAAACTATGGGTCTGCGTAAAATTCTGACCGATAAGGACCCGGCGCTGCACAAGGTCTGCAAGCCGGTGACCGCTTTTGACAACAAACTCCACAAGCTGCTGGACGATATGGCGGAGACCCTGATCGACTCCGGCGGCGTCGGCCTGGCGGCTCCCCAGGTGGGTATCCTGCGCCGGGTGTTCCTGGTGGACATGGGCGAGGATGCGCCTGAGATCGTGGAGTTCATCAACCCTGAGATCCTGGAGACCGACGGCGAGCAGTACGGCCCGGAGGGCTGTCTCAGCGTCCCCGGCAAGTACGGTCTGGTGAAGCGGCCCTACTATGCCAAGGTCCGTGCCCAGGACCGGGACGGCGAGTGGTTCGAGGCTGAGGGCGAGGAGCTGATCGGCCGCTGCTTCTGCCACGAGTATGACCATCTGGACGGAATCGTCTACACCGAGGTCATGGACCGGTTCCTGACGGACGAGGAGCTCAACGGGGATTAAACCTCCTGTCATTGCGAGCCAGTGCGCACACTGGCGTGGCAATCTCCCAGGTGATTTGTGCGCAATGGCATTATGTGAGGAGGTATTCCTTTGAGAGTTGTATTTATGGGTACGCCGGATATCGCGGCGACCTGTCTGAAAAAGATCCTTGCCGACGGTTTTGAGGTAGTCGGCGTCTGGACCCAGCCGGACCGGCCCAAGGGCCGGGGCATGAAGCTGGTCCAGTCCCCGGTGAAGGAAGTGGCCCTTGCCAACAACATCCCCGTCTTTCAGCCGGAGAATTTCCGGGCCGACGAGGATGTGCAGGCCCTGCGGGATCTGAAGCCCGATGTCGTGGCGGTGGTTGCCTATGGCCGGATCCTGCCCCAGCGGGTGCTGGACATTCCCGCCAGGGGCTGCGTCAACATCCACGCCAGCCTGCTTCCCAGATACCGGGGCTCCGCACCCTATCAGTGGGCGGTGCTGGACGGCCTGACGGAGACCGGTGTCACCGCCCAGTTTATGGCGCTGAAAATGGACGCCGGCGACATTATCGACGTGGCAAAGACCCCCATCGGCCCCGACGAGACTGCCGGCGAGCTGCTGGACCGTCTGGCGGTGCTGGGTGCCGAGCTGCTGAGCAAGACCCTGGGCCGTATCGCCGAGGGTGAGGTGGAGCGCTTCGCGCAGGACGAAAGCCAGGTCTGCTTCGCGCCCATGCTGGATAAGGCCATGTGCCCCATCGACTGGAACAAGACTGCCCGGCAGGTCCATGACCATGTCCGGGGCCTGCACCCCTGGCCCGTGGCGACCATGGAGCTGAAGGGCCAGAAGTTCAAGGTCCACGCAACCCGCGTGGTGGAGGGCTCCGGCCAGCCCGGCGAGATCCTGGGCCTGACCAAAACGGGCCTGAAGATCGCCTGCGGCGAGGGAGTGGTGGAGGTCATCTCCCTCCAGGCCGAGGGCGGCAAGCGGATGGCGGCGCCCGACTATTTCCGGGGCCATCCTCTGGAAGGTTAAAAAATGGGCGCCAGAGAGACCGCGCTGAACGCGCTGATCGCCTGCCGGAAAGACGGCGCCTGGTCCAACGGAGTTCTGAAGGAGTACATCCTCCGGGACCGGCTGGACCGCCGGGATGCGGCGCTGGCCACCCGGCTTTGCTATGGCGTCCTCCAGAACCGAAACCGGCTGGACTGGTATCTGAAGCAATTGCTCACCGGCAAGATCAGGGATCTGCATCCGGTGATCCACGATATCCTTCACCTGGGCCTTTACCAGATCTACGAGCTGGACAAGGTGCCGGACAACGCGGCAGTCAGCGAATCCGTGGACCTGGCGAAGAAATACTGCAAGAAGCAGCGCTTCGCGCCGGGCCTTGTGAACGGCGTCCTGCGCAATGCCGTCCAGACCAAGGGCACCCTGAAGGAGCCCAAGTCCCTGGAGGATATCTACAGCCACCCCTGGGAGCTGATCAGTCTCCTGCGGGATTATGTTGGTAAGGAACGCGTCGAGATGATGCTGAAGGCCAACAACGATACCCCGGCCACGGTGATCCAGGTGAACACCCTGAAAACCACCGGGGCCCAACTGACCGATAGATTACAGGCCGAAGGCGTCGCGGCCCGGCCCCATGGCTGGATGCCCGCCTGTCTGGTCCTGTCCAATACCGGCGCGCTGGAGCAGCTGCCCTCCTTCCGGGAAGGGCTGTTCTATGTTCAGGACGCGGCGGCGAAGCTCAGTGTCCTCTGCGCCCAACTGCCGGAGGAAGACTGGAATGTGCTGGACTGCTGCGCGGCCCCCGGCGGCAAGAGCTTCGCCGCGGCCATGGCTCTGGGCGGGAAGGGACATATCACCTCCTGTGATGTCCATGCCCACAAGACTGAATTGATCGCCAACGGCGCGGCGCGCCTGGGCCTGACGAACATCACCGCCCGGCAGCAGGACGCAACGGTGGATGTGCCGGAATGGCATGATGCCATGGACGCGGTCATCGCCGACGTGCCCTGCTCCGGCTATGGCATCATCCGCAAGAAGCCGGATATCCGCTATAAGGATCCCGCCGCTATGGCAGACCTTCCCGCATTGCAGCTGCGGATATTGAAAAAGCAGGCGGAATATGTCAAGCCCGGCGGGCTGCTGCTGTACTCCACCTGCACCCTGGTCCGGGCCGAAAATGAGGGCGTTGTGGAACAATTCCTGGCGGAAAATCAGGACTTTGTAACGGAGCCCCTGCCCCTGCCGGAGGTTTTTCCGAAAAATAGATCCGGGTGGCTTGCTTTGGTGCCCGGTGAATACGACACGGACGGCTTCTTTATCTGCCGTCTGCGGAGGAAGAAATGAATCTGAAATCCATGACCCTGCCGGAACTGACGGCAGCTTTAAAAGAGCTGGGCCAGCCTGCCTTCCGGGGCAAGCAGGTCTATACATGGCTCCATAAGGGCGTCCGCGGTTACGAGGAGATGACCAATCTTCCCAAGGGTCTGCGGGATACCCTCAGCGAGAAGTATCCCATCCATGCGCCGGAGGTGGTCCGCCGTCAGGAATCCCAGAAGGACGGCACCATCAAATACCTCTGGAAGCTCGCTGACGGCAACTGCGTGGAGACGGTACTGATGCGCTATCACTATGGCAATACCGTCTGCATCTCCACGGAGGTGGGCTGCCGGATGGGCTGCGCTTTCTGCGCCTCCACCATCGGCGGTCTGGTCCGGCGGCTGGAGCCCTATGAAATGCTGGATGAGGTGCTCTTTACCCAGGTGGATTCGGGCCTGCCCATTTCCCACATCGTGCTGATGGGCATCGGCGAACCGCTGGATAATTTTGATAACGTCATGCGCTTCCTGGAGCTGGTGAACAGCGCGGAGGGGATGAATATCTCCATGCGCCATATCAGCCTGAGCACCTGCGGACTGGTGCCGAAGATCGACGAGCTGGCCAAGCGGAAGCTGCAGATTTCCCTTGCCATTTCCCTCCATGGCCCCAACGACGAGATCCGGGACAGGATCATGCCCGTCAACAAGGCATATCCCATTGACGAATTGCTGGAAGCCTGCCGCCGGTATTACGCGGCGACCAGCCGCCGCATCCATTTTGAGTACGCCATGATCGACGGCGTCAATGACCGGGAATGCGACGCCCGGGAGCTTCTGCGGCGGCTGAAGGGATTGGGCGCTCACATCAATATGATCCCGCTGAATCACGTGGAGGAGAGCCCCTACAAGCCCAGCTCCAAGGCGGCTGTGGCAAGATTCCAGAAGATTCTCGAAGAGGGCGGCATTACCGCCACCGTGCGCCGGACCCTGGGCGGCGATATCGACGCCTCCTGCGGCCAGCTGCGCCGGAAATACAGCAAAGAGCGTCAGCAGAGCTGACTGAGGGGAAGGACCCCTCCGCCCCCAGCGTGGGGAAATAAGGAAAGGAGTTGATGCAATATGCAGAGCTGGGGCTTATCGGATCAGGGATGTGTCCGCAAGCAGAACCAGGACGCGTACCACATTGAAAAACTGGACCGCAATACGCAGCTGTGTGTCGTCTGCGACGGCATGGGCGGCGCCAAGTCCGGCAATATTGCCAGCTCCCTGGCCATTGATGTGTTTGTCCAGGAGGTCAAGCGGTCCTGGACCGCGAACATGAAAAAGCCCGAGATCGAGCAGATGCTGCGCAGCGCCGTGAAGTTGGCGAATTTCACGGTCTACGACCAGTCGATGCAGTTCGAGGAGTTCGACGGCATGGGCACCACCCTGGTGGCGGTGCTGGTCCGGGGACGCTACGCGACAGTGGTCAATGTGGGCGACAGCCGGGCCTATCAGGTGGGCCGGAACGGCATCTGCCAGCTGACCAGGGATCACAGCCTGGTGCAGATGATGGTGGAGCGGGGCGAGCTGACCCCGGAAATGGCCAGGACCTACCCCGGCAAGAATTTCATCACCCGGGCCATCGGCACCGAGCCTATGGTGATGTGTGATGTATACCATCTGGAGCTGGACAAGGGCGACTGCCTGCTGCTGTGCTCCGATGGACTGAGCAATATGATGGACGATCAGGAGATTTTGTTTGAGGTTGTCCACGGCGTAAACAAGCAGTTCTGCTGCCAGCGGCTTCTGGAGATCGCCAAGAACCGCGGTGCGCCGGATAATGTGACCAGCATTCTGATTATGGTTTAGTTCCTGTCTCGAAAGGAGTAAATAATGGATATGGATCGATATATCGGACGGCTGCTGGACAACCGGTACGAGATTTTAGAGATAATCGGCACCGGCGGCATGGCCGTTGTTTATAAAGCCCGCTGCCACCGGCTGAACCGGCTGGTAGCCATCAAGATTTTGAAAGACGAATTTTCACGGGATGAGGAGTTCCGCCGCCGCTTCCACGCCGAGGGCGAGGCGGTGGCCATGCTGAGCCATCCCAATATCGTGCAGGTGTATGACGTTTCCTCCACGGACAACGCGAATTTTATTGTCATGGAGCTGATCGATGGCATCACCCTGAAGCAGTACATGGAGAAGAAGGGCGTGTTGAACTGGAAGGAGACCCTCCACTTCGGTATGCAGATCGCCAAGGCTCTGGAGCATGCCCATGGCCGCAGCATCGTCCACCGGGACATCAAGCCCCATAACGTGATGGTGCTGAAGAACGGCTCCGTCAAGGTCACCGACTTCGGCATCGCCCGGGTCATGAGCAAGAGCAACACCCTGACCAAGGAAGCTCTGGGCTCCGTACATTATATTTCCCCGGAGCAGGCCAAGGGCGGCTGGGTGGATAACCGCAGCGACCTGTACAGCCTGGGCGTGGTGATGTATGAGATGATGACCGGCCGGCCCCCCTATGACGGGGAATCCCCCGTGGCGGTGGCCATCCAGCATATCAACGGCGGCGCGACCATGCCTTCCTCCCTGAACCCCAATATCCCCGGCGGCATGGAGCAGATCATCATGAAGGCCATGGCCCTGGATCCCAAGGACCGTTACCTGTCCGCCACCGAGATGCTGAAGGATATGGAGGAATTCCGAAAGGATCCCACCATTCTGTTCAACCAGCCCAAGACCGCCGGCATTGACGGCGCGACGAGGGTGATCCAGACCGCCGCCGTGGCGGAGGCTGCCCGTCAGCCCCGGACCACCGCGGAGAAGATCGCGGGCGTCCCCTCCGGAACCCAGCGGCCCCGGAATACCGGCTCCCTGCAGCAGTCCCGGCCCGCCGGTACTCAGCAGCCCCGGACCACCGGCTCGGTACCCCGCCAGCCCCGGACCACCGGGGAAGTGCCCCGCCAGCGTGCCGCCGGTACATCCCGGCCCCAGAGCGGCGCGGCAAGGACCGGAAGCGCCGAAGCGGCCCGCCGGACGGCTCCCGCCCGGAGCAGCCAGCCCCCCAGAAAGACCCGTGAGGAAATTCAGGAGGAAGAGACCCGCAACCGCATCGCCACCATTTCCATCGTGGCCTGCTCCGTGGTGGCCATCATTGCCATCATCGTGTTCCTGGTGGTACTGGTCAACGGCGGTCTGCTGGACAAGAGCCAGAATCTGGTGACGGTCCCCAATATGGAGAACAAATATTACGAGACCGCGCTGAAGGATTATCAGGGCTTTGAGATCGAGCTTTACGATCAGCGCTATGACGAGATCGTGGAAAAGGGCAAGATCATCAGCCAGGAGCCGGCTGCCGGCGAAGAGGTCGTCCAGGGAACGGTCATCAAGGTGGTCGTCAGCCTGGGCCCGGAGCCTGTGGTGAAGGTGATGGAGAACCTGACCAGGCAGGACTATGAGACTGCCGTCAAATTCCTGGAAAATCTGGACATGGGCCTGAACCCCCTGCAGCGGCAGGAGTTCCACGATGAGATCGAGGAGGGCAAGGTCATCCGGACGGAGCCCGCCGTGGGCGAGACCCTGGAGGAGGGCCAGACCATCTGGATCTACGTCAGCTCCGGCCCCGCCATTGAGACTGCTGAGGTGAAGAATGTGGTGGGCAAGAAGGAAGAAACCGCCCGGAGCATCCTGAATGAGCAGGGCTTTACGGTCATCGAGACCGAACCTGTGTTTGATGAAGAGGACGAGGGCGTGGTCATCAAGCAGTCCGTCACCGCTGGAACCAAGCTGGATGTGACCACCAAGATCATCCTGACGGTGTCCAAGGGCCCCGAGAAGGCGAAGATGATCAATGTGGTGGGCCAGCAGTATGACGCGGCCTACGAGAACCTGACGGATCTGGGCTTCAAGAAGGTCACCCGAAAGGATGTGGAGAGCAGCGCGGAAGCCGGCGAGGTGGTGGAGCAGTCTGTTTCCAAGGGCACCGAGCTGGCGTTGGACAAGGAGATCATCCTGTCCGTCTCCAAGGGCCCCGCGCCTACGGACGCGCCGACCCAGGCACCCACCCAGGCGCCCATTACGGAGGTCACCATCCGCAAGACCTTCAGCCTGCCTGCTGACCGGACGGAGGACTATGTCCTGAGCCTGTATCAGAACGGCATGAACGTCTATGAGGATACCCAGATCACTGCCGGCACCACCAGCATCACCGTGGAGCTGACCGGCTCCGGCACCCAGTATTACGACCTCTATATCAACGACGAATACTACAAAACAGAAAAGGTGGTCTTCACTGCCAATGGCTAATGTAAGGACGGGCCGGATCCTGCGGTCGATCAGCGGATTTTATGATGTTCAGACGCCTGAAGGCGTGGTGACCTGCCGCGCTCGGGGCAGTCTGCGCCGCGGCCCCAATTTCCCCCTGACCGGCGACATGGTGGAGATCACCGTGGAGCGGGGCAAGGGCATGGTGGAGAAGATCCTGCCCCGGCGGAACCAGTTCGTCCGCCCGGCGGTGGCCAATATCGACGCGCTGGTGGTTTTCGCCGCCAATGTCAATCCCGTGACGGAGCCTTTCCTCATCGACCGGGTGGCCGCCATCGCCGGCGACCAGGAGGTGGAGGTGATCCTCTGCGTCAACAAGTGTGACCTGGACCCTGCCATTGACCTGATCCGGATCTACACCCATGCGGGCTTCCAGGTGATCCGCACCAGCGCCGAGACCGGCGAGGGCGTGGAGGAGCTGCGGCGGCTGATCGCGGGAAAGCTCACGGCCTTTACCGGGAATTCCGGCGTGGGCAAGAGCAGCATCCTAAACCGGCTCTGCCCGGAGCTGAACCTGCCGGTGGGCGAGGTTTCCGAAAAGCTGGGCCGCGGCCGCCATACCACCCGGCATGTGGAGCTGTACTGCCTGGAGGAGGACACCTATGTGGCCGACACCCCCGGCTTCTCCTCCTTCGACACGGACCAGATGGAAGTGATGCTGAAGGAGAACCTCCAGTATGCCTTCCCGGACTTCGGACCCTATATCGGGAAATGCCAGTTCCATGACTGCACCCACCGGAAAGAGCCCGGCTGCGCCGTCACCGCCGCCCTCGCGGCGGGAGACATCGAGCCCACCCGCTACGACAGCTACCTGCGGCTATATGAGAAGGCCAGCCAGATCAAGCTGTGGGAATTGAAATCATAATGATAATGTACGGGAGGGCTATGGCCCTCCCGTATTGCGTATGGAGGGGATAATTGTGGAATTGCCGAGGAGAAAGCGAAACCGGCTGCCCAATTATGACTACAGCAGCAATGGCGCGTACTTTGTCACGATCTGCACCAAGGACCGACAAAAAACGTTGTGCGAGAGCGTAGGGGACGGGTTTCCCGTCCCCTACGCTGGGAAATATCATTGGCTGGTATAAATATAGTGTAACAAAGCGTATTAACGCTGAAGCGGATACCCAGGGGGTACCTGTGTTCCAAAGGTCCTACCATGACCATGACATACGCAATGAAAAGGATCATTGCAGAATTTGGGAGTACATTGATCATGATCCGTTGCGCTGGCAGGAGGATTGCTTCTATATAGAATAAAGAAGTCAGTGGCGAGCCGTACATCCTTGGAAAAGAGAAACCGAGTGATCCAAACCCTTACAGGGTGGCTCACTCGGTTTCTTTATCCTTGCTCATTTGATATTCGATGGCATCACAGATAAAACGGTTCAGGCTTTTGCCCTGGCTGGCAGCAAAGTCCTTGATGATCTGCCTCTGTCCTTTTTTTACAATAAGATCTATTCTGTCATATGCTTTTTTATTATAGCGCGCAGTTGCTTCTTTTTGCGCGTCAGAGTATTTAGCCATATACCTACCTCCTGTCAGGTATATACTAGCGTAAGTATATTCAAAAGTGCATAATTCCATAAGTAGATTTTTGGCAGAGTTGCGAATTGATATACTTATGGAAGTATACTATAATTTAGGAAAATCAAGCATGGGGACTGAAACATCACAAAACATAAAACAATTTGAACGGGAAGAGGTGCTGTAATGTTGCAAGATCAAACGAAAGGGAAGCAAACACAGGCCAGTGGGATCAGCGCGTGGCTGATTGATATTGAAGTTAATAAGGTTGCGTATATTGCTTCGCTGGTGATGCTGCTATTGAATATTATTCTCGTTAGGCTTCCGTTTTTCGAGATCTCTGTTATGGGAATATCGAGGAAGTATGCACTTGCAGAGATTCCGGGACTTAGTGATATCCCGAATGTTGTCGCAATCATAAATGCTGCGTTATTTATTAAGATATATTACCCGATGTTACAGTTTTTTGAGTGGAAATACCATAGGTTTGTACCGGTGCTCGTGCTTTCAGCGATAGAGGCCTGCGGCTTTCTTTGTATACTGGCACAAAGGGAAAATATACTGATTCGGGTATTAGACTTACTGAACGTTGAAATAAAACTGACATTCAGTGCTTGGGCATCTGGATTTATCATTGCGGCGATGATCGCATGTATGGTGAAGATTCTGCTGGATATTAAGCGGAATGAGGAAGCAAGATATAAATTTCTGAATTTTCTGTAATGGAGAAAGCCGCTCAGCAATGAGCGGCTTTCTCAGCGCGAGCACCTTTTCAGAATGACATATAAATCTGAAAATTGGGTATTATGCCTGCTTGAAAAAGTTCGGTAAAAATACTATATTATATAGTATAAAATGGGAAATATGGGGTTGTGAGATAAAGCGTATGCGCCCGGGGCTGAGACCAAAACTTTTTTCTGGTTTTCGGCAATAATCTGAAAAATTTTCTGGAAAAGTGCTTGACAAATGACGATACTGGTGGTAAGATAACTGAGCGTGCGTAGGGAAGCTGCGCATGCACTGCGATGATGCGGGAGATTGCGTGAAAACGGTAACTTCCGCGGAGTATGTCCGGTCATCGGGCGGCTGAACTGTCCTGGACGCGCTTGCGTATATCGCTGCGCCAGAAAGGGAAAGGGTCGGCCTTGCGTCGGCCATTTTTCATGGCATGGAGTGATACGCACGGCGGCGCGGACAAAACAGTTCGACCGTACCCAGACACCAAGCAAACTGAGTACGAATTTTTAGGAGGAAAAACCACCATGGCAAATCAGGAAATGATTCGCATCCGGCTGAAGGCTTACGATCACCAGCTGATCGACTCCAGCGCAGCAAAGATCGTCGAGACCGCTAAGCGCAACGGCGCTTCCGTCTCCGGCCCCATCCCTCTGCCCACCAAGAAGGAAGTTGTTACCATCCTTCGCGCAGTCCACAAGTACAAGGACTCCCGTGAGCAGTTCGAGCGCAGAACCCACAAGAGACTGATCGATATCCTCAACCCCAACCAGAAGACCGTCGAGGCTCTGATGAGCCTGGATCTCCCTGCTGGCGTTGAGATTGAGATAAAGCTGTAATTTACACGTAACAACGTATCATTACAGCAGCCCGCACTGTCTGGCATCGGGCGGACGGGTCATGTTGGCAGCCGTCCCAATGCGGCAAGTCAACCAATAACCTATTATAAAAGGAGAAAACCCAAGATGAAGAAAGCAATCATCGGCAAGAAAGTGGGCATGACCCAGATCTTCGATGAGAGCGGCAAGGTGATC
>JAFUMG010000083.1 GCA_017473225.1 Oscillospiraceae bacterium
GCCATGCCTTCCCCCGGGGGGAAGGTGGCCGAGCATAGCGCAGCGGATCTAAATATTATGCTTGCCAGTGGCAAGCATACAATAGCCAACGCGAGGTCGGATGAGGAATGGCGTGCACTGAAGGCTGGAAAAGGCCTGATACAGATGCGAAAACGTAAGTTTTCCGCCCGCATTCCTCATCAGTCACCGCCTTACGGCGGCGACAGCTTCCCCCCGGGGGAAGCCATGGGGCGCTCCCGCGCCACTGCGCCCGCAGGCGCGTACAGAGCGCAACCGCCGTAGGCGGCTCTTAGCGCGGAGTAGTGCGTTAAACTACAATTTGAACATCCCTCATACACAGAAACGGACCTGCCGCATAGGGCAGGTCCGTTGGCTTATTCCTCGATGATGTACTCCCAGTCCCGGGCCAGCAGTTCGGGCATCAGGGTGCCGAAAACCTCGGCATCGGCGCAGAGCTTCTCATTGTCGCCGGGATAGAAGCAGAAGGTGCCTCCCCGCTCCGTGCAGACGATCTTGAAGTCCAGCTCCTCCCGCTTGGCGTACAGGAAAATGGGACACAGCCACAGCTCGACCTGGGATTCCAGGAGCTTGCCCTGCTTGCGGTTTCCGGCGGCCAGCTCCTTGATGGCGCTTTCATTCTCCCAGAACCATTTCCAGAACAGCTCCGCCACGGCCTTATCCATCTCCGCAGGGGGCAGCGGCTGGCCGAAGAGGGGCAGGTACTCCGCCTTCCAGGGAAGCTGGCAGTTGTCGCCCCACTCCTTGGAGCTGGTGATCCGATAGCCCACCAGATTGGTGGAAGCCTTCTTCGCGGCGTAGTCGATCACGAATTTCACCGCGCCAACGCTGAAGAGCATCCGGGTGCCGGACTGAGCCTTCACCGTATACTGCTGGCCCTTCAGGTCCTTCGCCGTGCCCAGGGGCATAGCGCAGTAGCGGGTCCGGCGGTTGCCATTGTTAACATAGAGCGTAACGAAGCCGCCGGAACGCTCCAGCCGCAGGCCGTTTTTGCCGCACTGGCAGTCCACGGCCTTCAGGATGAAGGGAAGCGTAAAGGTTTTGGATTCTCCTACTTTTAATTCCATATTATTTTTCCTCCAGAATACATACGGCGTGGCAGGACATGCCCTGTCCCTCGCCGGTAAAGCCAAGATGTTCCTCCGTGGTGGCCTTGACGTTGACCTGATTAGCCCCGATACCCAGATCCCGCGTGATGTTTTCGATCATCTGGGGGATGTGCTCCTTCAGCTTGGGCCGCTGGGCGATCATGGTCACGTCGATATTGCCCACCCGGTAGCCGGCGGCGTCGATCTTTTTCGCCACCTCCCGCAGCAGCGCCCGGGAGTCCGCGCCCTTGTAGCGCATATCGGTATCCGGGAAGTGATAGCCGATGTCCCGCAGGGCGGCGGCGCCCAGCAAGGCATCCATCACCGCGTGGAGCAGCACATCCGCGTCGCTATGGCCGTCCAGGCCCAGCGCATAGTCGATCTTCACGCCGCCCAGGATCAGGTCCCGGCCCTCCACCAGGCGGTGGACGTCATATCCATGTCCGATTCTGATCATTTTTACGTTTCCTCCTCCAGCAGCAGCTCCGCGATCTTCAGGTCGATGGGCGTCGTGACCTTGATATTCCGCTCGTCGCCCTCCACGATCTTGACGGACATGCCCATCAGCTCCACCGCGGAGCAGTCGTCGGTCACCGCCGCGCCATCCTGTTCCGCCTTTTTCAGGGCACCCTTCAGCAGGTCGAAATCAAAGACCTGGGGCGTCTGGACCGCTCTCAGGCCCGCCCGGTCGGGGGTATTCAGGACCACGCCGCCCTGGACCACCTTGATGGTGTCCTTCACGGGGACCGCCGGGGCCGCTGCGCCGTAGCTGTGGGCCGCCCGGACCGTCCGGTCGATCACCGCCCCCGTGATTAGGGGCCGGGCACCATCCTGGATGGCCACCAGCTTTACTTTCTTGGATAGGGCGTTCATGCCCAGGCCCACGGATTCCTGGCGGCTGGCGCCGCCGGCTACCACGGCCTTCACCTTCTCATATTTCCCGCAGAGGTTCATGATGGGCTGGATCAGATCCGGCCGGGTCACGATGACGATCTCCTTGATGGCGTCGCAGTTCTGGAAGGCCCGGACCGTCCGGGCGATCATGGGCTCGCCCCCCAGCGGGGCCATCACCTTGTCGATGCCGCCCATACGGGACGCGTTGCCCGCGGCCACGATCACCGCGCCGCAGTATTTCAGCGGAAGGGCCTTGCGCATACCCTCCGCGACGGTATTCAGAATCATATTTTACAGCTCCATAACCATTTTCTTGAAGAATTCGCCCCGGACCATGAAGTTTTTGAACTGGTCAAAGGCCGCGGAAGCGGGGCTCATGAGCACCACGTCGCCGCTTTGGGCCGCGTCCGCTGCCGCCTTCACCGCGGAAGCGAAATCGCCGCAGTCCACGATCTCCAGGGACCCGGGCTTGTATTCCGGGCAGTTTTCCACCGCCGCCCGGATCTTGGGGCCGGTGGCGCCGCCCAGGAACAGCTTCTTCACATGGGCACAAATTTCGGGACCCAGCACATCATAGGGAATGTGCTTGTCATAGCCGCCGGCGATCAGCAGCACCTTTTCGGGGAAGCTCCGCAGGCCGGCGATGGTCCGGCTGGGGCTGGACGCGATGGAGTCATTGTAGTAGCGGACCCCGTCCTTCACCCGGACCAGCTCGATCCGGTGCTCCACGCCGCCGAAGGTCTTCGCCACCTTGCGGACAGTCTCGTCGGACACCAGACCCTGGACCGCCGCAATGGCGGCCATGTAATTCTCCACATTATGTTCGCCGGGCAGCAGAATATCGCTCTTTTTCAGGACCTCCTCGCCGTCCCGGCAGATGACGCCGTCCTTCATCACCACATTGGCACCCTTCCCCAGCCGGGAGAAGGATCTGGTGACACCATTGCCCACAAAGGGCGCGGTGACGGCATTGTCGGCGTTGATGACCAGGATGTCCGCTTCGCCCTGGAAGCGGAAGATATTCTTCTTGGCCTCCACATACTCTTCCATATCCTTGTGGACATCCAGATGATTGGGGGCCAGATTGGTCACCAGGGCCACATGGGGGCTGCGCTTCATATCCATCAGCTGGAAAGAACTGAGCTCCACCACGGCGTAGTCCGTCTCCCCCATTTCCCGGACCCGGGGCAGCAGCGGCGTGCCGATATTGCCGCCCACCCAGACGGTCTTGCCGTCGGCCTTCAGCATCTCGGAGATCAGGGTGGTTGTGGTGGTCTTGCCGTCGGAGCCGGTCACCGCCAGAATGGTACAGGGGCAGACCTCGAAGAAGACCTCCATCTCGCTGGTCACCTCCGCGCCCTTAGCCCGGAGGGCTTCCAGGGCGGGATTGCCGGGGTGCATACCGGGGGTACGGAATACCAGATCCGCTTCCAGCTCCTCCAGATAACCCTCGCCCACGCTGAGCCTGCACCCGGCCTCCTCCAGCTCCAGGACCTCCCGGTCCAGCTTTTCCCGGGGCGTCCGGTCGCAGCCCAGGACGTCGCACCCAAACTCCAGCAGCAGCCGCACCAGCGGCCGGTTGCTGACGCCCAGGCCGAAGACGGCGATCTTCTTCCCCTTCAGGGATTCAAAGTATGTTTCAAATGCAGATACCAAAGCGCATTCCTCATTTCAGATTAGTGTTTCAATTGCAGTTTGGCGTTCCGTTAGACACGCATTGTAGGGACCGGCCTCCTGGACGGTCCGGCAGTAAAGTGCCTACGAATTCGCATTGATTTTCGGCGCATACGTAAGTGCCTACCGCACGGACCGTCCGGGAGGCCGGTCCCTACGGTGACGTATGGAATTCGAACAGCAAACTGCAAATCAAAATCATATAATTATAGTATATCCTGTCCGAAAAGAATTTGCAAGACATTTGACTTTTTCCTGTCAATCGGTTACAATAGTCCGGCGACCAGGTCGGACAGCCGCGGACTCATGCCGAAAGGCTGAGGATGAGGAAAGTCCGGGCTCCACAGGGTAAGGATAACGGGTAACGCCCGCCGGGGGTGACCCCAGGACAAGTGCAACAGAGATATACCGCCGCAAGCATCTTTAGTGGTGCCCAGCCCGGCTTTGCCGGGCTGGGCGGCAAGGGTGAAAAGGTGGGGTAAGAGCCCACCCGGCCCATGGAGACATGGGTTTTACGATGTAAACTCTATCCGGAGCAACACCGTGGAGGGACATAGATGCTGACCCGGCAGTCCCGAGGAGGTGGCTTGATCCCGCGAGCAATCGCGGGGCTAGATAGATGGCTGTTAAGACAGAACCCGGCTTACAGACCAGTGTCGCGACATAAAAAAAAGCACCGCAGGAAAGCTCCCTGCGGTGCTTTTTTGCGGCGAGTCGCCGCTCACAATGCGTGCTCGGTGCGGTGGAAGTCGCTACTGCCCTGCGCCGCTCGGTGACGTTACTGCAATCTCAGGAAAACAGTGAATCAATGATTTTCTGTCTCCTGCCCTGCAGGAACTTCCTTCTTTTGCTGCTTTATCTTCTGAAGATAGCGTCTTTCCTGTAGCTGCAATGCGTCATCAATGGATATCGTACGGTCAACAAGTTCACCAAACGCATAAAGCAGTAAATGTGAAAGCCAAGAGATAAAATAGCCTACCAAGACAACTAATACAGCAAGTACCAAGCCAAGAAGCATTTCATCCCTTGAGAAGAAATACGCACAAACTAAAACGCCTAAGGTTATAAAAATAATCGTGTCAATTATAACTAAAATCTCAGCCCATTTTTTAATCTTTTGGCCAACCTCATGATACATTATGTGCACCTGCCCTTTCACAATAAGATACTGTCATATTACCGCATTTTGCGGTAATTGTCAATACAACAAAACGCAGTATGGTATCCTAATGCAGAGGTGATACCATGTACCAGCGCATCCGCGATTTGCGGGAAGACCGAGACTTAAAACAGCGTCATCTTGCGGATTATTTGAATTGCTCCCAGCAGGTGTACAGCAACTACGAGCTGGGTCAGCGGGACATTCCGACTGACATTCTTATTAAATTATCCAATTTTTACAACGTATCTGTGGATTACCTCCTGGGGCTCACCAACAACCCAAAACGAAACAACTAAGCACCGCTTCGGAACTTTCATTCCAAAGCGGTGCATTTATTGTGTAAGAAAGAAATCAGGCCTTTGCCTTCTTGGCGGCTCTGGCGTCGGCGAAGATGGAGTAGCCGTTGGACAGAACAGTCAGGATGTTGGCCAGGAAAGCGAACCAGTTGCCGTAGAAGCCATCGAAGAAGCAGAAGATAGCCTGCGCGATCATGATGGCAACGCGGAACACGTTGACGTTCTTGGTATCCAGGACGCAGGTCAGGGTGATGGTGTACAGAACGGGGATCCAGTAAATGATCTTCAGGACATTCACGTTGTCGCCGGTATAACCGTTGATGGTAGAATTAAAGAAGGCCACGCTCAGGATGATCTGGATCACGATGAAGACGATCTTCCAGACCAGGGGCTTCTTGGACTTGGGCAGGATCAGGTTACGGATGACGCCCAGGAAATTGCCGATAGCGCCGGAAATCGCGCCGAACAGGAAGTTACCGGCACCCAGGAAAGCCAGCTGGAAGCACTGACCGATGACGATATGGTCCTTCTTCTTCAGGAAGCCGATGGCAACCATGATGATGCAGGCAATGGCGGAACAAAGATTAGCGAAAAAAGTGATATCGAGCTCCATAAAATCCTCCAAAATATGTAATTTCTGACATCCCGAATTGATATTCGCTTACAGCATTTTCCTGGGATGAACAGAAAAAGCAGCATCATTTACCAAATGCAATAGATGAACGCATCCGTTCTAACTGATTACATACAGAAATGACAAAATTAGTATATCAAAACACATTTTATTTGTCAATCGTGAATCGGCCTTTCCGGAGGAAAGAAATTACAATTCCAAAGCCTTCTGTCACTTTCTACTGATTTGGGGAGATTGCCACGCCAGTGTGCGCACTGGCTCGCAATGACAGCTATTTATTCACAAAAAATCCCCCAGTCTTGCGACTGGGGGATTCGATCACATTTTAAGAGCTATGAATTACTCGTAGATCTCGGTGACAACACCGGAACCGACGGTACGGCCGCCCTCGCGGATAGCGAAACGCAGGCCCTTCTCGATAGCGATGGGGGTGATCAGCTCGACGTTCATAACAACGTTGTCGCCGGGCATGCACATCTCAGTGCCTTCGGGCAGGGAGATGATGCCGGTAACGTCGGTGGTACGGAAGTAGAACTGAGGACGATAGTTGTTGAAGAAGGGAGTGTGACGGCCGCCTTCTTCCTTGGACAGGACGTAAACCTGGCCA
>JAFUMG010000051.1 GCA_017473225.1 Oscillospiraceae bacterium
ATCTATGAAGCAACTGCTGGAGGCCGGTGTTCACTTCGGTCACCAGACCCGTCGTTGGAACCCCAAAATGGCTCCCTACATCTACACCGAGCGTAACGGTATCTACATCATCGACCTGCAGAAGACCGTTAAGAAGCTGGAGGAGGCCTACAACTTCGTTCGTGAGACCTCTGCCAACGGTGGCAACATCCTGTTCGTCGGCACCAAGAAGCAGGCTCAGGACGCTATCAAGGAAGAAGCTGCCCGCTGCGGCGGTTACTACGTCAACGCCCGCTGGCTGGGCGGTATGCTGACCAACTTCCGCACCATGCGTACCCGTATCGACCGTCTGGCTCAGCTGAGAAAGATGGAAGAGGACGGCACCTTCGCCATGCTGCCCAAGAAGGAAGTCATCAAGCACCAGGGCGAGATCGAGAAGCTGGAGAAGTACCTGGGCGGCGTCAAGGAAATGAAGAAGATCCCCGCTGCCATGTTCATCGTTGACCCCCGCAAGGAGCGCAACGCCATCGCCGAGGCCAAGAAGCTGGGCATCCCCGTTGTGGCTATCGTCGACACCAACTGCGATCCCGATGAGATCGATTACGTCATCCCCGGCAACGACGACGCTATCCGCGCCATCCGCCTGATCGCCGCCACCATGGCCAACGCCGCCATCGAGGGCCGTCAGGGTGAGGACGCCGAGGCCGCTGTCGAAGCTCCCGCCGCTGAGTAATTACAAAAATCCCCGTGTCATTGCGAACCAGCGCGCACGCTGGTGTGGCAATCCTCTCAGGCTCCAGACCCCGCGTCTGACCGGGGGATTCCCACGTGGGGCTTTGTTCTCCCCGGAATGACACATATTTCTACATTTTAGGAGGATATGTAAAATGGCTTTTACCGCACAGGACGTTAAGAAGCTCCGTGAAATGACCAACGTCGGCATGATGGACTGCAAGAAGGCTCTGCAGGCTACCGATGGCGATATGGACAAGGCAGTCGACTGGCTGCGTGAGAAGGGCCTGGCCAAGGCTGCCAAGAAGGCTGACCGCGTCGCCGCTGAGGGCGTTGCCTACGCCGCTGTCGTCGACGGTGTCGGCGTCGTTATCGAGGTCAACTCCGAGACCGACTTCGCCGCCAAGACCGACGCTTTCCTGGACCTGGTCAAGAACCTGGCTGTCGTCGTCGCTACCGAGAACCCCGCTGATGTGGAGGCTCTGAAGGCTTGCAAGTTCCCCGGCTCCAACCTGACCGTCACCGAGATCATGCAGGAGAAGGTCATGTCCATCGGCGAGAACATGGTCATCCGCCGTTTCGCCCGCTACGCTGAGAACACCTCCGTCGCTTACGTTCACGCAGGCGGCACCCACGGCGTTCTGGTCAACCTGGCTGTCGAGGGCGACATCGATGTCACCGAGATGGGCAAGAACGTTGCCATGCAGATCGCCGCTATGAGCCCCAAGTACTGGGACAAGACCAATGTTCCCCAGGCCGACGTGGACCACGAGCTGCAGGTCCAGGTCGCTCTGATGGACAACGATCCCAAGATGGCTTCCAAGCCCGCTCAGGTCAAGGAGAAGATCGCTCAGGGCAAGATCGCCGCTTTCTACAAGGATAACTGCCTGCTGCAGCAGGAGTTCGTCCGCTCCGACCTGTTCAAGGGCGATGTCGCCGGTTACCTGGCTGACGCTGCCAAGAAGCTGGGCGGCAAGGTCACCTTCGTCGATGCCATCCACTACACCAAGGGTGAGGGCATTGAGAAGAAGGTCGACGACTTCGCTGCCGAGGTCGCCGCTCAGGTCGCCAACGCCGGCAAGTAATTCGGCGTCCCGACCATCCATAAGCTGATAGATCCCCCCGGCCCAAAGCCGGGGGGATTTGTTCGCTGGAGGAATATTTTTAGTCTTCCATCATGTAAGGTACCAATTAAAACGCATGTCATTGCGAACCAGTCCGCAGACTGGTGTGGCAATCTCCCGTTCATTGCGCGAACTTACTGAAATAGAAACAGTAAACCCTGCCCGGAAATACCAAAGTTTTCAACATCCAAGTACTTTGCGCTGCCATAGGGGGTTGCCACGCCAGTGTGAGCACTGGCTCGCAATGACAGCGGCAGCTATTACCAGGATACGCCGCCAAACCGCAATTCGCCCCTTGACATCCGCTTCCCTTGGCGCTATAATGGGGACAACTTCATAGGACAGTTCGTAACCATCCTGTCGGTAAACAAAACTAGGGAACCGGATGGGCGCTATGCGCTCATTTTCTTTTGCACGGATGGGGACTGCCATCCGTTTTTTACGTTCACAGGAGGTTCCTTATGGACAAGAAGATCCGCAGCCTGACCCACGGTGCCATCATCGCCGCCATGTATGTGGCGCTGACCTATCTGCAAAATTTCATTCTCCCCAATTCCACATCCTGGGCCATCCAGCTCCGGGTATCCGAAACGCTGTGCATTCTCTCCTTCTTCACCCCCGCGGCCATTCCGGGGCTGACCCTGGGCTGTCTGCTGTTCAACCTGTCCTACGCCGGGGCGCTGCCGCTGGACATCGTGGTGGGCACCGGTGCCACGCTGCTGGCCACCACAGCCATGTGGCACAGCCGCAAGCTGACCCTCCGGGGCGTCCCGGTGCCGGGCCTTGCCATGCCCGCCCTCTTCAACGCCATCCTGGTAGGCTGGGAGCTGACGGTCTACATCGGCCAGGCCTTCTGGCTCAACGCCCTGTACGTCGCCCTGGGCGAGCTGATCGTCCTCTATACCGCCGGCCTTTTCCTCTACTGCTTCATGAAAAAACGGCACCTGGATACCAGATTGTTCGGTTGAATTTAAAAAGCACGTCATTGCGAGCCAGCGTGAGCACCGGCTCGCAATGACAGCTTATCTTTGAATTTCAAAGCCGCACCCTGCCGGGTGCGGCTTTCGTGTTCACTTGCAGGCGTTCAGCAGGCTGACCACATCCCGGAACCGGTCGTTGGCGTCGTCATAGCCGAAGACACCGACGACGATGGTATGCCCGTTCAGCGGGAAGGCCGACATCAGGCAGTAGCCCGCCTGGCTCGTCCGGCCGGTCTTCATGCCCAGAGTACCGGGATAATGAAATTCCGACTCCGGGTCCAGCAGCAGATTGGTGTTGATCCAGTGGTTGCTGTGGCCGCTGGCGTAGACCACATCCTCCTCATGGACCCCCATGTAGCGGGAGATCACAGGGTTTTCCAGGGCCAGCTTCGCGATCCGGGCCATGTCATTGACGCAGGTGTAGTGGGCGCCGGAATGGAAGCCGTGGGGATTGACGAAGTGGCTCTTCTCAAAGCCCAGCTCCTCCGCCATCCGGTTCATCTCCGCCACAAAGACCCGCACCGCCTCCGCGCCGCTTAAGCTTTCATCCCCGGCGATGGCCTTTCCGGCCCCCGCCGCCAGGACCAGCGCCGCGTCGTTGCCGCTGGGCAGGAGCATACCCTCCACCAGCATTTCCGCCGTCAGCTTATGGCCCTCGGTTATGTAGGCAATGGAGGAGCCCGGGTCCAGAGCGTCCAGCTCGTCCCCCGCGGTGATCACCGTATCCGCTTCCAGATACCGCAGTGCCACATAGGCGGAGAACAGCTTCGTGGTGCTGGCAGGGTACAGCTTGCCCCCGGTCACGCTTTTGGAATACAGCAGCTGGTCCGCCGTGGCGTCATAGACCAGGATCTGCCGGGCCCCGATGGTATCGGCCACCGCCTGGCAGGCGGCGTAGACCGCCGAATTTTCGTCAACGGCATAGGAGGATATGGGTGTTTCCGTTTCCGCCGCATAGCCCGGAAGGGACAGGCAGGAAAACAGGGCCACCAGCACGCACAGCAGGCTGACCGCTCTTTTTATCCGATGATGCATGATCGTTCCTCCTTTTTGGGAATCATTATATTGACAGATGTGAAAAATGTCAAGGGAGCCTGTCCGGGAATCCTTGTTCAGGTTTCCGATTGAGAAAATCTGACAGATATGCTATGATGATGTCGCAAAAAGGATGTGAACCTATGATCAATTTTCAGCGTCTGGACCTGAACTGCAAGGCCCGGTACGACCAATATCTGATGACCTGCGGCGAGCGGGGCTGTGAATATTCCTTCACCAACCTGTTCCTCTGGGGCCGGCAGAAGGCCGCCTTTGTGGAGGGCCGGCTGGCGCTGTTTTCCCAGTTTAACCGCCGGAGCGTCTATCCCTTCCCCGTGGGCGGCGGCGATGTGAAGCCCGCGCTGGACGCCATCATCGGCGACGCGAAGGAGCGGGGCATCCCCTGCTACCTGAGCTCCATGACCGCGGAGGACTGCCGGGTGGTGGAGGAGCTCTACCCCGGCCGGTTCCATTTTCATACCGACCGGGATACCTACGACTATCTCTACGCCATCGACGACCTGGCGGACCTGAAGGGCCGGAAATTCCAGAAAAAGCGCAACCATATCCATCGCTTCGAGGAGACTCACCCGGACTGCCGGGTACTGCCCCTGGACGAGACCACCCGGGTCGCCGCCTTCGCCATGGCCGCCCAGTGGTACCGTGTCCGCAAAGAATCCAATCCCCACATGGACTACCATCTGGAGGAGCTGGCGCTGCAGCGGGCCTTCGCCTTCCAGCAACAGCTGGGCCTGGAGGGCCTGGTGCTGCTGGAGGAGGACCAGGTCCTGGCCTTCACCATGGGCAGCCGCCTGAACGAATATACCTTTGACGTCCATTTTGAAAAAGCCCTGGACACCGCCGACGGCGCCTATCCCGCCATCAACCGGGCCTTCGCCCGGCATCTGCGGGAGAAATACCCGGAACTGCGCTGGCTGAACCGGGAGGACGATATGGGCCTGGAGGGCCTGCGGAAGGCCAAGCTGTCCTATTGTCCCGACCATATGGTGGAAAAGTACTGGGCCCGGCTTTGGGAGGAAGAGGATGAACATCATTAATTACGCCGCCCCGGAGTGGATCCCCGGCCTGCGCCGGCTGTGGAAGGAGGCTTTCGGCGATACCGACGCCTTCCTGGACAGCTTCTTTGAGACCGCCTTTGCCCCGGACCGGTGCCGGTGCGTCGTGGAGGACGGCCAGGTCCTGGCGGCGCTGTACTGGTTCGACACCACCTGCCAGGGGCAGAAGCTGGCCTATCTCTACGCCGTGGCCACCGCTTCCAGCCATCGGAACCAGGGCCTCTGCCGCCTGCTCATGGAGGATACCGCCTCCGCCCTGGCTGCCCGGGGCTATGCCGGCCTTCTGCTGGTGCCGGTGGATGTGAGCCTGACCCGGATGTATGGCCGGATGGGCTTCGAGCCCTGCACCGCCATTTCGGAATTTGTCTGCGGCCCTCAGATCCCCGCGGCTGTTTACCATAAGATCGACGCGGAGACCTACAGCCGCCGCCGGCTGGACCTGCTGCCCAAAAACAGCGTGCTCCAGGAGGGGGAAAATCTGGCCTTCCTGGCCGCCCAGGCTGAATTCTACTGCGGTCCCGGCTTTCTGGCCGCGGCGGCCATCGACGGGGACCAGCTGCACTGCCCGGAGCTGCTGGGGGACACCTCCGCCGCCCCCGGACTGCTGATGGCCCTGGGCTGCAGCCGGGGTTCCTTCCGCTGCCCCGGCGGGGCCCGGCCCTTCTCCATGCTCCGCCCCCTGACCCCCGGCTGCCCCCGTCCCGCCTATTTCGCCTTTGCCTTTGATTGACGGCAGCGGGGGCTCTCCTCCTTTGTTCATAGTGGCCAAGGAATGTATTGGAAAATCTCTTTTTTTAGACAGGAATCCCCCTTGCTTTTTTGACAAAAAACACCGATAATAGTATTATTAAGCAACCATCAAGGAAATTATCAAAAAATGTAAACTGGAGGGTATCTATGGAAGCACTGGAGCAGCGCATCCGCCAGGAAGGACGTATCCTGCCTGGCCATATCATCAAGGTGGACGGTTTTCTGAATCATCAGGTGGACACCCAGTTCCTGGGCGAGCTGGCTGACGAATTCGCGAAACAGTTCGACATTTCCCGCGCAACCAAAATCCTGACCGCAGAGGCCAGCGGTATTGCCCTGGCAGCCATTTGCTCTTACAAGTACGGCATCCCCATGGTCTTCGCCAAGAAGGCCAAGAGCGACAACATCGAGGGCGGCCTGTACATGAGCGAAATTTTCTCCTACACCTATAAGAAGAAGGTCACCCTGATCTGCGCCAAGGACTGGATCACCGCTGACGACAAGGTCTTCATCGTGGACGACTTCATGGCCAACGGCGAGGCCATGCGTGGTCTGCTGGACATCGTGGCTCAGTCCGGTGCCGAGCTCATCGGTGTTGGCTGCGCCATCGAGAAGGGCTTCCAGAGCGGCGGCGACTCCCTCCGGGAAGCCGGCTACAATCTGAAGTCCCTGGCCATCATCGAAAAGGCCGACGAGAACGGCTTCATCTTCCGCAAGCAGTAACCCGACATATTTCACCCCGGAACCCAGTTTCCGGGGTGTTTTTTTGCGTTTTTTAAGCTTGGAATCGAACTTCAAATTGTAGTTCAGCGTTCTGTTGAACGTGGTTGCGGCGTCTAAAAAATACGCTGTCATTGCGAGCCAGTCCGCAGACTGGCGTGGCAATCCCCTACGGCGGCGCAATGCGGTCAGATACCGACAATCTTGGTGTTTCCGGGTATTTTCTACCGTTTTCCTCTCCATAGGTTCACGGAAGAACGGGGGGATTGCCACGCCAGTGTGAGCACTGGCTCGCAATGACATACTTCTTTTTAACTGCCCGATATACTAGAATTTAAATCCGCAAGCCGCGCCATTCATCAAAAAGGACCGCTGAACATTCAGCGGTCCTTTTATGGTTCCATGCTTTATTTTTCCTCATCCGTCCGTTCGCCGATGATGAACCGGGGACGGGCCTTGGTCTCCATGTAGATCTTGCCCACATACTCGCCGATGACGCCCAGGGCGATCAGCTGGATGCCTCCCAGGAAGCAGGTGGCGATCAGGGAGCTGGCCCAGCCGGACACCACATTCCCGGTGAAATAGGCGATCAGGGCATACACGATCAGCAGGAAGGCCACCACGGAAATACCCACGCCCAGGCCGGTGATGATCCGGATGGGCTTGACGGAAAGGCTGGTGATGCCATCGAAGGCCAGCGCCAGCATCTTGGACAGGGGGTAATGGCTCTCGCCGGCGATGCGCTCCGCCCGCTCATAATAGACGCAGGTACTCTTGAAGCCCACCAGCGGGAACATGCCCCGCAGGAAGATGTTCACTTCCTTGAAATTGGCGAATTCCTTCAGAGCCCGGGCGGAGACCAGACGGTAGTCCGCGTGGTTAAACACCGTGTCGGCGCCCATCCACTTCATCACCTTGTAGAAGCTCTCAGCGGTGAAGCGCTTGAAGAAGGTGTCCGTCTGGCGCTTGCTGCGGACGCCGTAGACGATCTCCGCGCCGTCCAGGTATTCGTCCACCATGGCGTCCATGGCGTTGATGTCGTCCTGGCCGTCGCAGTCGATGGAGATGGTGATGTCGCACTGCTCCTTGGCCTCCATCAGGCCAGCCAGCAGGGCGTTCTGATGGCCCCGGTTCCGGCTCAGGCTGACGCCACTGTAGCAGCGGTCGGCCTTGGCCAGGGACTGGATGATCTCCCAGGTGGCGTCCTTGCTGCCGTCGTTGACGAAGAGGACGCGGCTGTCGCCGCTGATCTTCCCGGCCCCGATCAGGTCCTCGATCTTCTTTTTGAACATGGGCGCCGTAATGGGCAGCACCTTCTCCTCATTATAACAGGGGATCACAATATAAAGCTTCGGTTGTTTGTTCTCTCTCATTGGATTCAACCTCATTTCTCTGTTTTCGAATTCGCCGCGTACAGAATGTATGTATCATTGCGGACATGCTCATGATAGTGTCCGTTGATGGCTTCCGCGATCTGCTCCGGCTGGATGGTGTATTCCACCGGGACGATCACCCATTTGGGATTTTCCGCCGCCAGCCAGGCCGCCAGCTCCTCGCCCATCTCCGGGTTCAGCTCGATGTAGTGCTCCTGCCAGTCGCAGTAGCGGTGGCTGGGCAGCAGCTGGGCCTGGACATAGAAGTTCGAGCAGGAGTACATGCCCCCGGCGTAGGTGGCCATGCCGTAGGCATAGACGCTGCCGCGCTCCTCCTCCGGGATCCAGGAGGCGATATCCAGGCAGTAGTCCCGCTTCCACCGGCCCGCGCCGATGGACTTCCAGTACCGGACGGTGGCCGACGTGTCATACTGGACCGTCAGCAGGTCCCCCATGGGCAGGAAGCACAGCACCGTCAGCGCCACCACCAGGGCCTTTTTCAGGTCCCACCGGCGCAGCGCCGCCTTTTCCCCCAGCGCCTCCAGCCAGAAGGCCATCGCCAGCACCAGATTGGGCAGCGCCAGGGTGAAATAGTGGACATACACATTGCCCATCAGCACCGCCGCCAGGAAAACAGCAAAGCTGGAAGCCGCCAGCAGCCACTTCCGCCAGTCCTTCACCCGGTACAGCGCCAGCACCCCCAGGGGCAGCAGCGCCAGGTACACAAAGGCCATGTAATCCTCCCGGATCATGGCGAGCCGGGAAGCCAGGTCCCCGTCCCCGGAATACTGAAAGCCGAAGAGGAACACCTGCGTCAGCATCTCCCCCAGCAGCCCATGGCAGGCGAAGAAAATGCAGGCCGGGGCAAAGGCCGCGGCGCAGCCCAGCAGGAACATCCCGCCGTTGACCAGGAGATTTTTGAATTCCTTCTTCACCAGCAGCCCCACCGTGATGGTCAGGATCACCGCGCCGATGGCCGCCGCGTTGGTAACCCGGATCAGCGCGAGGAAGCCGAAGGCGAAGCCATAGTAAAAGCCCGCCCACTTGGGATGGGCCCAGTTCCCGCTGTCCCGGCTTTTTTTCAGATACCCCAAGGCGAGCAGCAGCGCCAGCATCAGCCAGGGCAGAGCGTATTCCTCCGTCAGGTTGCCGCCGTCAAAGGTCACCATGGCGGTAACCAGCACCGGCGCCACACACAGCAGCTCCATGGGAAAATTCCCCTTCCCCAGCCGGGTCAGGAAGATCAGATCCATGATGCAGAGGGTCAAAAACAGATTGATACACTGGACGCAGATGGCGCCCACCCGGCCATAGCGGAACAGCTGGCCGATATACTCGATCAGAAACAGATAGGGGCCCTTCATGTCGAAGAAGTCCCGGTAGGGGAGCATCCCCTGGGTCATGCCCTGGCCCACCAGCACGAAAAAGGCCGAATCCGTGCCGTACTCATTGGTCAGGGGCGAGGTAGAGAGGGAAAACAGCAGCAAAAACACCACCGTTACCGCCGCCCAGACCGCCGCCCGCAGGCCAAAGCCGAGCATTGCTTTTTTATTATTCAGACGCATTTCATTCATCCCTTTGCCGTCAGCAGGACGTAGGCGCCGTTGCGGGCGTACTCCTGATAATGGTCCTCCAGCGCCCGGGCGATCCGGGCCGGGGCGGGCTCATAGTCCGCGGGAAGCACGATCCATCGGACCTGCTCCTCCGCCATCCACTGGGCCAGCTCCCCTTCGATCTCCGGGTTCAGCTCGATGTAATGGGCCTGCCAGTCGCAGTAGCGGTGGGCAGGCAGCAGCCCCGCCTGGGCGTACCAGCCCGAGCAGGAGCCCATGCCGTAGGCATAGACGCTGTCATAGTCGCTTTCCGGGATGTGGGATACGATGTCCCGGATCTGCAGGCTCTGGGCCGTCTCCACGCCGGAGGCCGCCTCCCGCATCCAGTTCAGATTTCTCTGCAGGCTCTTCAGCGTCGTTCTGGCAGGCAGCAGGAGCATCACCAGCGCGATCAGCACCGGGACCCATTGACGCAGATTCCCCTTTTCCTCCCCCTCCTCCGGCAGCAGGGCCAGGCCCAGCACCAGATTGGGAACGCCCAGGGTGAAATAATGGAGGTAGGCATTGCCCATGGCAGCCGCCAACAGCAGCAGCGCGCAGGAGGATGCCGCCAGCACCCAGTACTGCCAGTTCCGCTCCCGCCGGACCGCCAGGGGCACCAGCGGCAGCACCGCGATGATCACATAGCCGGTCATCTCAGACAGCACGCTCCGGGCCTTCTGCGCCAGGCTGACCTCCGCGGAATACTGAACGCCGAAGAGGAACACCTGCTCCAGCATCTCCCCCAGCAGTCCCTGGGCGGCATAATACACGCACATGGGCGCGAAGGCCCCGGCGCAGCCCAGCAGAAAGGCCAGGCCGTTGAGGAGCAGATTTTTATATTCCTTTTTCACCAGCAGCCCCGGGGCGATGGCCAGCAGGACCGCGCCGATGACGGCGGCATTGGTGACCCGGATCAGGGCCATGACGCCGAAGGCGAAGCCATAGTAAAAGCCCACCGCGGGGCTATGGCTGTAATCTCCCTCTGCCTGGGCCCGCTTGAGGTACCGCAGAGCGAAATACACCGCCAGCAGCAGCCAGGGCAGGGAAAATTCCTCCGTCAGGTTGCCGTATTCCAGGGTGCCCCCGGTATAGACCAGGCAGGCAAGGATGCCCAGAGCTTCCCACAGGGCGGCATACTTCTTTCCCTCCAGCCGCAGCCGGAAGATCCCGTCGGTGATCCACAGGCTCAGGATCAGGTTGAGACACTGCATGATAAAGGCGCCGGTGCGGCCCTCCCAGATCAGCTGGCCCAGATACTCGATCAGGAACAGCCAGGGGCCCTTCATATCAAAAAAGTCCCGGTAAGGGAGCCTCCCTTCGGTCATGCCCTTTCCCACCAGCCGAAAAAAGGCCGAATCCGCCCCGACAAAATCCGTCAGCGGCGAGGTGGAGCCGGAAAACAGCAGCAAAAACGCCACCGCCGCGGCCGCCAGCAGGATCAGGCGCGGCCCGGTCCCTTTTTTATACGCAAGCTTCATCGTGATCCCTCCATTACAGCATGACCACCAGCAGCGCCACGATGATGACGATACTGCACAGGATCGCCGCGGAATTGATGGTGCAGGAAAGTCCCACATCCCCCTTCAGCTCCTCCGTGAAGCCCGGCACCGCCGAGCCGATGGGCGCGAAGGCCAGGATCACCAGGGTCTGGCGGATCTCCAGGTCGAAGGGCAGCAGGAAATAATAGCACAGGGCCAGCACCACCGCCACGCCATAGCGCACCGCCAGGATCCGCAGGACCCGGCCCAGCTGGGACCGGTCCCCCTCCAGCTTGAAGCCCACGCCGATCATCAGCATGGCGAGGAAGGCATTAGCGTTGCTGATGATCCCGGCAAAGGACAAAATGGGTGTCGGGAGCTGGATCTTCAGCAGATTCAGGCACTGGACCGTGATGCACACCAGAAAGGGCACGGACCGGCTCAGGGCCCGGCCCACCCGCCGGACATCGAAGCCGCCGCCCTCCTTCACCGAAGCCGCCACGCCGTAAGCGCCGCCGAGACAGATGACGGCGTTGCCCACGTCAAAAAGGGTGGTGGTCAGCACGCCCACGCTGCCCAGAAAGCTCTGGGTAAAGGGCAGGGCGAAATTGCCGATGTTGTAGCCCGGCAGGTTCAGCATCTCAAAGGCCTGCTGCTCCTTGCTCCGGCCCAGGTTCATCAGGAAGCCCAGTATGATATAGAGCACACCGCCACCCAAACCCAGGGCCACGATGGCCAGCATATCCGGCGTGATCTGCCGCCCCGCGGAGCTGGAGATGATCGCCGCCGGCAGCGTCACCTTGATGACGATTTTCGACAGGACGGAAAAATCCTCTTCCTTAAAGAATCCGATCCTCCGCAGCACCATACCAAGGACGATGATGCCCACATAGCACCCCGCCTTGATCAGAATATCCAGCATGAATATATCCTCCGGTTCTTTTTATATCGGGGTATCCGCCGTCTGCTTCGTTAAGCAGACGATGGATTCGTCGTGATCATTTTTGTCCAAACCAATTCTGGCAGAAATCTCGCCATCGTAGACAACTGGGATGGACAATTTCACACTTTTTACAATACGCCCATCGGGCTGCTTATCTTCAAAAATCTGGATCTCGTCGATCAG
>JAFUMG010000052.1 GCA_017473225.1 Oscillospiraceae bacterium
CAAAGGCCTTTTTGCTAACCGCAGTTAGCAAAAAGGCCGCATATTTTACCTCGTTTGTCAAGTGATATTTTGAAAATAGTTACAAAAAACTGGGCCCCGCATTTCTGCGAGACCCAGCCTTTCTTAACTTAGTGACATTGACCCACAGGTCCGCCCTTTTGTTATGGGAGTTTCAATTGTAGTTCATCGCTCCGCATACGACATCGCAATGCAAAATGCAAAATTCAAAATGCAGAATGATGGTGTGCGCAAAGCGCACAATTGAAATGATTTCCGCAGGAAATACCTCAATTTTGCATTTTGCATTCAGCATTCTGCATTATTCCACCCGGAAGTCTACCGTCACGGGGGACAATTCTCCGGCGTTAACGGTCAGCGTTCCTTCGCCGGGCTGCCCGGTGGTGCGGACATAGGTGCCGCACATGCCGCCTTCGGCGGTCACCACGTCGGGGCCCACCAGCTCCAGCGCGCCATCCAGCTCCAGCTTCACCGGCAGCTGGGCATAGGGGGCGATATTTCCGTGGGCGTCCAAAATCCGGATCCGCACCGCGGCCATGTCGTAGGTATCTCCCTCCGCCAGCCGGGTATGGCTGGGCGTCACTTCCAAGCGGAGCTTCGCGTTGGGACAGCAGGTGACGGATTTGACCACCTGGCCGTCCCTGATAGCGTCAAACCGCCAGACCGTGGCCTCGCCGCCCCAGTTGCCCACATATTTGCCATAGAGGGCGATGCCGTCCTCCAGGGTCATCCGATAGCGGAGCATCCCGTAGAGCATCCGCAGCTTGTCCGGCAGGGGCATCCCGCCCAGGCCGTACTTCGCCGCGGACAGCAGCGCCTTCTTCAGCAGCTTCGCCTTCCCCTCCGGAAAGCCCTCCTGGGTCTCCAGCAGCTGACCGATGGGGTCCGTCAGCCGCATGGGGCCGTGGGGCAGTCCCTTCCAATCGCCCTTGTCCAGCTTCGAGACAAAGACATCATTTTTATACAGTGCCACCTCGTCGGCGTTGGTGAACACCGCCACCTCTCCCAGATTTCCGGCGGGATAGTCGCCGATGTCCATGGAGGAGCCCACCGTCAGCACCGGGATTTTCTCCTGCTGGCTGGCATAGAGGGTCGCCGCCAGCTTGGGATTGCGGAAGGCGTCCAGCACGCCGTGGTAGCAGACCCGGTCACCGGAGCCGAAATCCTTGTGGGTGGGATAGTCGAACATGCACCAGCCGAAGCAGCCCACATGGCCCCCGTCCCCCGCCGCCGCGTCCTGGACCCGGGCATGGCGCAGGGCGTGCTCCTGACGGCGTTCCCAGGTGTCGAAGGCCTTGGTGGGGAACATATGGCCGTTGTGCTCGGAGATCAGCAGGGGCTTGTCCATATCCGGGGTGACCCGCTGCTTCCCCTCCGCCCCGGGGTTCCCGCCGGTGTGGGAGAAGTCGTTGAAAGCGTAGACATCCTCCAGCAGGTGGCTCTTCTCGAAATTACGGACGCCGGAGGTGGGGCGGCTGGGGTCCAGCTCATGGGCCGCCTCGTTGGTGCGGCGGTAGAGCTCGTCGTCATCCTGGCTCTCGTTGATCCGCACGCCCCAGAGGACGATGCTGGGATGATTGCGGTACTGGAGCACCATTTCCCGGGTGTTCTCCACCGCCTGGTCCTTCCAGTCCCCGCCGCCGATGTGCTGCCAGCCGGGGATCTCCGTGAATACCAGCAGGCCGATCCGGTCGCATTCGTCGATAAAATGCTGGCTCTGAGGATAGTGGGAGGTCCGCACCGCGGTGCAGCCCAGCTCCTCCTTCAGGATCCGGGCGTCCTCCCGCTGGAGACGCTCCGGGGCGGCGTAGCCCACATAGGGATAGCACTGGTGCCGGTTCAGGCCCCGGAGGAAGGTCTTCTCTCCGTTGAGGTAGAAGCCGTCGGAGCGGAACTGGGCGGTGCGGAAGCCGAATCTGACTTCCTGTACATCCCGCGCATTCCCATCCCCATCCAGCAGCTCGCACCGCAGGGTATAGCGGTAAGGGTCTTCCAGGGTCCAGGGCCGGGCGTCCGCCAGACGCAGGTCCGCATAGCCGCTGGTCTCCCGGGTCAGGAGGCACGCTCCCCCGTCGTCCAGAATGGAGAAACGGCAGATATCCGCTCCCTCGGTCTTCACCTCCACCCGGGCCGTATCCAGCGTGGGGGTGGTCACATAGACGTCCGTGATCAGACTCTCATTGCGCGCGTCCAGCCAGACCTCCCGGTACAGGCCGCCGTAGGTCAGATAGTCGATGACGAAGCCGAAGGGCGGCACCGCGGGATTCTCGGTGGTATCCAGCTTCACGGCGATGAGATTTTCGCCGCCCCGGACCACCTGGTCCGTGATCTCCACCCGGAAGGCGGTATAGCCGCAGCGGTGGTGGGTCATTTCCTTGCCGTTGACATAGACGGTGGCGATGTGGGCCGCGCCGTCGAACTGCAAAAACAGCCGCTTCCCCTGAAGCTCCTCCGTGATCTCCAGCTTCCTGCGGTAGCCGCAGAGCATCTGGTAGCTGTTGTGGTCCCCGTAGTGGAGCGGCAGCTCCAGGACCGTGTGGGGAAGGCGCACCGGGTCATACCGGCCCTCTCCCAGCAGGAAATCCTCCGACCATTCTTCTGTAAATTCCCAATCGTTGCAAAGGCTGTACATGGTCCCATCTCCTTTCGATCTTACGCCCATGATACCCCACCCCGGGGGAAATTGCAAGAAAAATCCCCTGGCTCCCTCATAGCGGGGGCCAAGGCCTCTTTCGAGTTCAAGGAAACATTGCATTTCCCAATCGTCTATGGTATACTGTAATAAATGACCACCCCAAGGAGTGAAAGCCGTGATTTTTTACATCGCCGATACCCATTTCTGCTATGAGCCCGTGATGGCGAGCCGGGGATTTTCCACGGCGGCGGAAATGGACGAGGCCCTGATCGCCAACTGGAACAGCGTGGTGGGGGAGGCCGATACCGTCTATTTCCTGGGGGATATCGGCTACAACGGCGGCCATGTGCCCTGCCATATCCTGGAGCGGCTCCGGGGACACAAGCACCTGATCCGGGGCAACCACGATACCGGCTACGAGGACGCCCCGCTGCTGTACCGCTACTTTGACTCGGTGACGGATTTCTGGGAGCTGGATGACAACGGCACCCACGTCCTCCTGTCCCACTACCCCATGCTCTACAACAAGCGGGGCTACATGATCCACGGCCATCTCCACGACAGCAGCCAGTTTTTTGAGATCCTGAAGACGCTGCCCAAGGTCCTGAACGCCGGCGTGGACCTGAACGGTCTGAAGCCTGTGACGCTGGAGCAGCTCATTGAAAACAATCAGAAATTCTACGCGGGGAAGCCGGTGGAATACCCCTACCGGCCCCGGTGCCAGCGGGGCTTCCTGCCGGCGGTACCGGATTTCCGCCCCATCCCGGAGCGGCCCAGAGAGGAGACATTATGAAACCTTACGAATTGATGCAGGAACAGGCGGACAGCCTGAAAGCAGGCCGTGATTTCGCGGTGGTGACCATCGTGGAGTCCGAGGACCTGGCCCGGACCAGCGGCAAAATGCTGGTTTACGCCGACGGCTCCATCAGCGGCACCGTGGGCGGCGGAATGTGGGAGCACGCCGCCATCCATGACGCGCTGGAATGCCTGAAGACCGGCAAAAACGCCGTGAAGAACTACCGCTTCCACAATGAGCACGCGAAGCTGGGCTACCAGTGCGACGGCGCCATGACCGCCTTCATCGAGGTCTGCCGCAACGACGCGCTGCAGCTGGTGGTGGTGGGCGGCGGCCATGTAGGCAACGCGGTGATCCACGCGGCCCGGGCCGTGGGCTTCTCCGTGACCCTGGTGGACACCCGGAGCGAGGCGGAGATCGGCGACTCCATTCACGCCGCGGACCGGTTCGTATCGCTGAAATCCTTCAGCGACGTGGCAACGGCATCGCTGCCCCGGGACCCCTACTATGTGGTCTCCACCTACGGCCATCTGGTGGACGGCGCGGCTCTGGGCGGCATCCTGACCCGGGGCGACGCCAGGTACATCGGTATGCTGGGCGGCTACAAGAAGATCCACGGCATCTTCGGCAAGCTCCAGGAGCAGGGCTTCACCCCCGAGCAGCTGGCGGCGGTCCACTCCCCCATCGGCCTGGACCTGGGCGGCGAGACCCCGGCGGAGCTGGCGGTAGCCATCATCGGCGAGATCCTGGCCGTCAAGAATGGCCGTAACGGCGGATTTTTGAAAAAATCATAAAATAGCCTTGACTTTTCCGGAAAATTGCATATAATATAAATGTTCCGGATACAGAGGATTTGTGTAACGGTAGCACACCGGACTCTGACTCCGTTTGCGGGGGTTCGAATCCCTCATCCTCTGCCAAAAAGAAAAGTCGCACGAAAGTGCGGCTTTTTCTTTTTGTATTATTCATTATTCAACATTCATTCTTCATTATTCATTTGCCGAAGCGACTTTTCTTAATGAATAATGAATGATGAAGCCGCTGCGCTAATGAATAATGAATAATTCGGCAATCTCATACAAACACAAAAAGCCAGCTGAAAGGAAGCTCCTTTCAGCTGGCTCTTTATATATGCCTGATTACACAGCGGCCCGGTAGAGGAAGGTCACGATCTCGGCACGGGTGCAGACCCGGTCCGGGCAGAAGGTGGTCTCGCTGCCATAGCCCCTGGTGATCTCCCGCTCCGCGGCCCAGATCACCGCGTCATAATACCAGCTGCCCTCCCGCACATCCTCAAAGGGATTGACGCCGGAGGAGGCGGGCTTCCCGGAATAGCGGTAGAGGAAGGTCACGATCTCGGCACGGGTGCACTCCCGGTCCGGGCAGAAGGTAGTCTCGCTGCCATAGCCCTCGGTGATCCCCTGCTCCGCGGCCCAGAGAACCGCGTCATAGTACCAGCCCTCCTCGATATCCACGAAGGCGGACTCTTCAGACTCCGCCGCGGGCTCGCCGGCGGTCCGCCACAGGAAGGTCACTACCTGGGCCCGGGTGCAGGGCACCTCCGGGCAGAAGGTGGTCTCACTACCATGGCCCTCGGTGATCCCATTTTCCGCCGCCCACAGGACCGCGTCATAGTAGTAAGCGCCTTCCAGGATGTCCGTGAAGGGATTGACAAAGGGTTCCTCAGGGTCGGTGGGCTCTACAGGGTCAGTGGGCTCCACAGGATCAGTGGGCTCCACAGGATCAGTGGGCTCCACAGGATCAGTGGGCTCCACAGGATCAGTGGGCTCCACGGGATCAGTAGGCTCCACAGGATCAGTGGGCTCCACAGGATCAGTGGGCTCCACAGGATCAGTGGGCTCTACAGGGTCAGTAGGCTCCACGGGATCAGTGGGCTCCACGGGATCAGTGGGCTCCACAGGATCAGTGGGCTCCACGGGATCAGTAGGCTCCACAGGATCAGTGGGCTCCACAGGATCAGTGGGCTCCACAGGATCGGTGGGCTCTACAGGGTCAGTAGGCTCCACGGGATCAGTGGGCTCCACGGGATCAGTGGGCTCTACAGGCTCCACCTCTGTGCCCGGCAGGGGGGCCAGCACCTCAGTCCGGACCGCGCCGCAGACGCCGCAGGTATAGGTCTTCAGGCCGGAGGCGGAAGCGGTGGCCGGGGTGGTGACCACGCCGGCGTCCCAGCTGTGCTCCGTCCAGCCGGTCCAGCCGGTGACGGCGTCACTGTTCACCGTGATGGACCAGCCGCTGGAGGAGGTCATGGCGGGAGCGGAATAAAGGGCATAGCCCACGCTCTTCGCCGCCGCGATATTGAAGACGGTGGTGCCGTTATTCACAACATTGATGGTCTGTCCGGCGGAGGCTCTCAGATTCCGGCTGGCCACATAACTCTGGCTGCCGGAGCCGGGAGTCTGGGCCATGCCCGCGGAGCCCGCGGCGAAGACCGTCGCGCCGTTGATGGTCAGGGTACCATCGCAGTCCAGGGGCGCGTCCGCGCCGCTGGAGGAGCCCCAGACCACCAGACTGCCGCCCATCAGATTCAGGGGACCGTTGGAATCCAGGCCGTCGCCGCCGGCATTCACCGTCAGCTGGCCGCCATAGATATTCAGGCTGTAGTCCCCGCTGACAGCGCCGCCGGTATTGCCGCCCATGCCGGGCCAGCCGCCGGGATTGAAGCCGGTATTGTCGTCGGTAGAGTCACTGCCGCCGGCGGCGTTGATGCCGTCATCGGAGGCTGTGACGTCGTAGCAGCCGGAGTAGATATTGACGGTGCCGCCCTCCAGGCCCTCATAGCAAGTGCCGACGGTCATATGGATGGCGCAGTCGCTGCCCCCCTCCCGGCCCAGCACCAGGGTGGTGTCGGCGTGGACGCCGTCGTCGCCGGTCATGATGTCAAAATCGCCGCCGTTGATGGTGATGTAAGCGTCGGAATGGATGGCGTCATCGGCGGTGTTCAGGTTGAAGCTGCCGCCGTTGACGGTGAGCATGTTGGTGGCCTCGGTAGTATCCTCTTCTTCGTCGGTGCTGTAGGAGGTCTTCAGGCCCTTGCAGCTCATGATGTCCTTGTCAAAGCTGCTGTCATTCCAGCCCGCGCCGGCGGTGATATCAAAGCTGCCGCCGTTGATGGTCAGATCCTGGGCAGCCTGAATGCCGTCGCTGCCGGACTTGATGGTGATATCGCCGCCGTTGATGACGATATTGCCCAGGCAGCCCACATCCTCGCCGATGGCGTCGGGGTCCGTGCGGATGCCGTCCGCCGCGGCGGTGATATTCAGCTCACCGGAGTTGATGGTCATGATGTTATCGCTGGAGATGCCGTTTTTGGCGGAGTTGACCTTCAGCGTCAGCTCCTCGATGGTCAGCGCGCCGTACTCGCCCACCTTCAGGGCATTCTTGGTATTGCAGACCAGCTCAAGCGTGCCGCTGCCGTTGAGGGTGATGTTGGCATAGGCCTTGCCCTTGATGACCGCGGACTCCGCGTATTCCGGATTCGTGCCGTCGCCGCCGTCCTCGGTGGGGCCGTAGTTGTCGGCGTTGTTGAATTCCGCGTCGGTCAGGGTGTTCTCATGGCCCGCCAGGGCGGTGATGGTCACGGTGGAGGTGGAATTCTTCTTGACCGTGATGGGAGATGTAAAGGAGGAGCCCAAGTCCAGGCCGCACAGAAGCAGGACCGCGGGAGCGGTGGCTTCCTTCTTCACCGCGATGGCCATATCCTCCGCCTGGCCGGCGAAGACATAGGTGCCGCCCTTCTTGGTGATGGACACCAGGAGGGAGTAGGCGTCGGTATTATGGTAGACGGTATTGCCGTCGCCATCGGTGCCGGTGACCAGGGGGAACTCCCCGTCGCCCTCGGCGTATTCCTCCTCAGCGGCGTTGATGCCGGTGATCTCATACTTGGTATCGCTGCCCTCCCAGACGGTCAGCTGATCGCCGTCGAAGAGGAAGGTGGTATAGCCGATGGGCACCTCATAGCGCATCACGTCGGTGCCGCAGGTGATGGTGACCGCCGTCACGCCCACCGCTCCGCTGACGCCGGTGACGGTGACCGCCGTGCCGTCCACGCTGACGGTGGCCAGGTCCGGGTCACTCAGGGCGATGGAATCCACCGTGCCGGCGCAGGTGATGGTCGCGCCCCGGTTGCCGTTCTGGGTATAGGACCAGCCGCTTTCCGCGGCCAGCGCCGACAGGGGCATCAGCGCCAGAAGCATGCAAAGCACGAGCCCAAGGGATGTGAGTCTCTTCCAGTTTTTCATGGTAACACTCCTTTGTATTCGGATCTATGGTTATCATAGCACAAACATCGCTGTTTGTGTATAGAAAACACGACTTTTTTGATATTTTTCAACTGCCGCGGCGATATAAAAAGTCCACCCGCAAAGCGGAGTCCGAATAAGAAAACATAGATTTTGGCCCACAGGCATCTGCCTGTGGGCCAAAACGGTTTACCGCCATTCATCCGGAGATTTTTCTTTGGGGCAAGGCATTTTTTCGCCGGGCTACTGGATGTAACCCAAGAAAAAATAACGCAGTCCCGAAGGAAAATATCGGATGAAGGGGCTATGTTTTCTTATGAGGACGCAGCAAAGGGTGGACTTTGTTTTTACAATCGGTAGGAACGGTAGGGCTGGATGTACCGCTCGTGGCTGAGGGATTCCGGCCGGGCATAGGAGCCGGAGACCAGTCCCAGCATGGCGTAGATCGTCACGACGGAGGAGCCGCCGTAGCTGATCAGGGGCAGGGTCAGGCCGATAACGGGCATCACGCCGATGCACATACCGATGTTGATCATCACCTGGAAGATCAGTGCCGACGCCGCGCCGAAGCACACCAGACGGCGGATGTAATCCTGGCTGCGGATGCCCACATAGATGCACCGAGCGATGATGGCGAATTCCAGCAGCATCACCAGCACGCAGCCGAAGAAGCCCATCTCCTCGCCGATGGAGGAGAAGATGTAGTCTGTATGCTGGGCAAACAGGGCGCCCGCCTGGGTACGGTTGCCATTGAACAGGCCCTGGCCCGACAGGCCGCCGCCGGTCAGGGACAGGAGGTTGATCTTGTAGTGATAGCGCTCGTTGATGCCCAGGGGGTCGATGGTGGAATCAAAGAGGATCAGGATACGGTTCTTCTGGTGGGTGCCCAGGAACTGCCACAGGATCGGGAAGGCCGCGGCAATGCCGCCGATGGCCAGGCCGAACCACAGCAGGCTGACGCCGCCGCCGAAGGCCATGCCGATGAAGATGAACACATAGATCAGCGAGACGCCCGCGTCCTTGGACAGGACCATGTTCAGGCCGAACAGCAATCCCAGCTGGATGACCATGTGGATGACCGAGGGCACGCTGGATATTCGGTTCTGATGGGAGTTCATGACCGAAGCCATGATGACGATGAAGGTGATCTTGCAGATCTCAGCGGGCTGGATGTTGAAGGGAATGCCGGGGATATCCAGCCAGCTTCGGTTGCCGGTGTTGTTGTCGGTGCCGAAGGGGATCAAAAGCAGCAGCACGAAGCAGTTGAAAACCACCAGGGCCGTGCGGTGCTCGGACATGGTCTCGATGTCGATGGAGGACATGACCGCGTACATGAGCACACCCAGAAGCGTCGCCGCCAGCTGGATGACGATATACTTGGTGTTGCTGCCGAACTTATCAGCGGAGGTGGCGCTGGCAAGGACCACGCAGCCAAAGGCAGAGGTGACCAGCGCCAGCAGAAGCAGTACCCAGTCGCCTTTTTTGGTAAAGCTTTTTAATTCGGAGATAAAATGGTTCAAGGCACAGCCTCCTTTCTATCCGCTCATTTTACCATCAAAACGAGGAAAAGTAAATAGACGAATTGTGGCTGGAATGTAAACAAAGGAAGTTGGATTTGTAGTTTGGCGCGCAGTTAAAAAGAAGCATGTCATTGCGAGCCAGTGCTCACACTGGCGTGGCAATCCCCTACGGCGACGCAACGCAGTTCGATGCTGAAAAGTATTGGTATGGCAGGGAAAACCTACAGTTCCTATCATTGTAGGATCACGGAAGATCCGGGGGATTGCCACGCCAGCGTGCGCGCTGGCTCGCAATGACATACTTTTTTAGCAAAGAAATGGCGGGTTGCCCCGCCATTTCTTTTGATTTATGCCAGGTAAATCGCCTTGCAGGCCAGCATGGTCTCGTAGCAGTCCAACTTGGAGACGATCTCGATGGGGGCGTGCATGCTGATGACGGGCACGCCGGCGTCCACGGTGACGATGTTGCGGTTCGCCATGTAGGCGGCCACGGTGCCGCCGCCGCCCTGATCCACCTTGCCCAGGGTAGCGATCTGCCAGATGACACCCGCCTTTTCCAGGGTGCTGCGGACATGGCCCATGGCCTCAGCGGAGGCGTCGGAAGCGCCGCCCTTGCCACGGGAGCCGGTGTACTTGCAGATGGCAACTCCGTAGTTCAGCAGGCTGTTGTTCCGGCGGTCGCAGGTCTCGGCGAAGTTGGGGTCGAAGGCGTTGGAGACGTCGGCAGACAGGCAGAAGCTGTTCTCGAAGCAGCGGTACATGCTGGCCTTGGTGGCGTGGCACAGGTCGTGCATGAAGGTCTCGAAGCAGGTGCTCTGCATACCGCTGATGCCCACAGAGCCGATCTCCTCCTTGTCCGCCAGGATGCAGACAGCGGTCTTGGCAGGGGTGCCGATATTGAAAATCGCTTCCAGCTCGGCGTAAGCGCAGACCCGGTCGTCGTGGCCGTAGGCGCCCAGAAGGCTGCGGTCCAAACCCACCTCACGGCACTTGCCCGCGGGGACGATGGTCAGCTCGGCGGACAGGAAATCGGACTCGATCAGGCCGTACTTCTCGTTCAGCAGCTTCATGATGTGCAGCTTGGTAAGGTCGCTGCCCTCGCCCTCCAGGGGCTGGGAGCCCAGGATGACGTTCAGCTGCTCGCCCTCGATGGCCTTGGCGGCGGTCTTCTGCATCTGGTCCGCGGCCAGGTGGGGCAGCAGATCGGAGATCATCAGGATGGGGTCGCTCTCCTCCTCGCCGATGGTCACGGTGACGACAGAGCCGTCCTTGCGGTAGACGACGCCGTGGAGGGCCAGAGGGATAGTGGCCCACTGGTACTTCTTGATACCGCCGTAGTAGTGGGTCTTGAAGTAGGCGATCTCGGAATCCTCATACAGGGGGTTGGGCTTCAGGTCCAGCCGGGGGGAGTCCACATGGGCGGCGCAGATGTTGGCGCCCTCATTCAGGCTCTTTTCGCCGATGACTGCCAGCATGATGCTCTTGTCCCGGTTGTTGCGGTAGACCTTATCGCCGGGCTTCAGCTCCATGCCAGGGACCAGGGCCTTGAAGCCCAGCTTCTCGGCTTCCTGAACGGTCCAGGCGGTGGCTTCCCGCTCGGTCTTGCAGGCATCCATAAACGCGGCATAGCGCTTGCAGTAGCTCTCCATCTCGGCCCGCTGGGCGTCGGACAGCTTGGTGTAGCCGTTCTTGGGCGCCATCAGCAGGGACTCGCGCAGTTCTTCAGTAGTCATAGTGTAATTCTCCTTTCAAAGCCTCCCTTTCAGGGAAGGTGGCGCGGCGAAGCCGTGACGGAAGGGGTGCCCCCTCAGTCAGCTTCGCTGACAGCTCCCCCGGAGGGGGAGCTTTATTATGCTTTCATTATATCCAACCCCTGCAAAAATGCAAGACATTTGGCTGCGAACGCATGGAATTCTCCGTTATTTTCCAGGACATAATCGCATTTCTCCCGGAACCAGTCTTCGCCGTGCTGGGCGGCGATGCGGCTGCGGGCGTATTCTTCGGAAATGCCGTCCCGCTTCATCAGCCGCCGGACCCGGTCCTCCGTGGGGGCGGTGACGGCGACGGTAATATCGCAAAGCTCGGACAGCCCGCTCTCAAACAGGCCGATGGCGTCGATGGCGGCCAGGGACGGCCCGCTCTCCAGACGGCGGGCCACCTCTCTTTTTACCGCGGCATGGGTGATCCGGTTCAGATCCAGCAGGGCCTCTTCGTCAGCGAAGACGATGGCCCCCAGCTTTTTGCGGTCCAGGACGCCCCCCGCCACCACGCCGGGAAAGCGGGCGCCGATGGCGGCGAGCATTCCCGCGTCGGAAGCCAGCAGCTCATGGTAGATCGCGTCGCAATCGCAGATCTGTCCCCCCTGGCCCTCGATGGCCTTCAGGAGGGTGGTCTTGCCGCAGCCGGTGCCGCCGGTGATGCCGATGATCATGCTTCCGCCTCCGCGTCGATGATGTGGAAGGCCGCGGCCTTTTTCAGCCGGTTCTGGACGGCATAGGCCACGCCGCCGCCCACAGGGCACCGGGCGTAGACTCTGTGAATGCCGGGATCATCCAAAATCCGCAGGGCGGCGAACAGCCCGGCGGACAGGGTCTCCACATGGGACTCCTGGCCATAGGACAGGGGAGCGCAGCCATCGTACAGGGGCAGCTCCTCCTCAAAGCACAGCACCCGGTCGCCGGGCTCGAAATGGGCATGGATATAGGCCGCGGCCTTCTCCCGGGAGCCGGAGACGATGACCACCTCGCTCTGGGGGGCATAGTGCTTGTACTTCATGCCCGGGGCCTTGACCACGGCGTCATGATCGATCTGGGCGGTGACGGCTTTATCCACGATCAGATCCCCCAGCACTTCGACCAGCTGCTCCGGGCCGATCCCGCCGGGGCGCAGCAGCCGGGGCCGCTCCTCCGTCAGGTCCACGATGGTGGATTCCACGCCCACCCGGCAGGCTCCGCCGTCCACGATGGCGTCGATGTTGCCGTCGTGATCGTGGAGGACGTGCTGGGCCGTGGTGGTGGAGGGCTTGCCGGAAATATTGGCCGAGGGGGCGGCGATGGGCACCCCCGCCAGCCGGATGATCTCCCGGGTGACGGCATTGTCCGGGCACCGGACGCCGACGGTGGACAATCCCGCGGTGGTCCGCTTGGGGACGGTATCCTTCGCGGGCAGTACCATGGTCAGCGGGCCGGGCCAAAAAGCCTGGGCCAGGTCATAGGCCGCCTGGGGGATATCATGGCAGAATTTCACGATCTCCCCGGCGTCGGCCACATGGAGGATCAGCGGATTATCCTGGGGCCGGCCCTTGGCTTCGAAGATCTTCAGGACGGCATTCTCGTCCAGACCGTTGGCGCCGAGACCATAGACGGTCTCGGTAGGAATGGCCACCAGACCACCGGATTTGACGATCTCCGCGGCGATCTCAGGCGTCCGGGCATCTTCGGCGGATAAATATAACGTATTCATTAAATTTCCTCCCTTGGGCGATTTAATGAATAATGAATGATGAATATTGAATAATGAAGAATGATGGTGTGCCTTCGGCACAAATTTGATCATCGCCGAAGGCGATACCACAATTATTCACTATTCATTATTCACGATTCATTATCCATTAAAAAAGGGGAGCGGCCTGGGCCGCTCCCTTTTTGCATTAGACAGTGGGCTGGTTAGCAGCTTCGATGATCTTGACGAACTTCTCGGGAACCAGGGAAGCGCCGCCGATCAGGCCGCCGTCGATGTCGGGCTGAGCCAGCAGCTCGAAGGCGTTCTTCTCGTTCATGGAGCCGCCGTACAGGATGGAGATGGCACGGGCGTTCTTGGAGCTGTACAGCTTGCGAACGACGGTGCGGATCATCTCGCAGACTTCCTCAGCCTGCTCGGGGGTAGCGGTACGGCCGGTGCCGATGGCCCAGATGGGCTCGTAGGCAATGATGACCTTGCGGATCTTCTCCTCGGGCACGCCAGCCAGACCCAGCTTGATCTGCATGGTGATGTGCTCGGTGGTGATGCCGCTCTCACGCTGCTCCAGGCTCTCGCCGCAGCACATGATGGGGATCAGGCCGGCGTCCAGGGCAGCCAGGACCTTGGCGTTGACATCGGCGTCGGTCTCGCCCATGGCGCGGCGCTCGGAGTGGCCGATGATGACGTACTTGCAGCCGGCGTCCACCAGCATGTTGGTAGCGATCTCGCCGGTGTAAGCGCCGCTTGCGTTGGCGTTGCAGTTCTCAGCGCCGATGCCCACGCGGGTCTCACGCATGGCGCGGACAGCAGCGGGGATGCAGACGGCGGGAACACACAGAGCCACATCGCACCAGCGGCCCTTGGGCATGATGGCCTTCAGCTGGGTCATAAACTCCTTGGTCTCGGAGGGGGTCTTGTTCATCTTCCAGTTACCGGCGATGACAGTCTTACGATACTTTCTGTTCATGTTCAATGTTCTCCTTAACTATGTGATCATCGAAAAATCGATGGGAAACAGATAAAGTTGGGGCGGGATCTCCGCCTGTAGGGGCGTGCATTGCACGTCCGCGCGGTCCCCTGCGGCGTATTCGCCGAAACCCTGGGCGAATTCGTAATACTTCGCCGCCGGACGACCGATGGTCGCCCCTACAATTTGCTCAACAGGGCGGCAAAGAGGATCTTTTACTTATCCTGCAGACAAGCAATGCCGGGCAATTCAAGACCTTCCAGGAACTCCAGGGAAGCGCCGCCGCCGGTGGAGATGTGGGTGATCTGGTCAGCGAAGCCCAGCTGCTCGCAGGCAGCCGCGGAGTCGCCGCCGCCGACGATGGTGATGGCTTCGGAATCAGCCAGAGCCTGGGCGACCGCGATGGTGCCCTGTGCCAGAGTGGGGTTCTCGAAGACGCCCATGGGGCCGTTCCAGACCACGGTCTTGGCGGACTTGGCAGCGTCAGCAAAGAGCTCACGGGTCTTCTCGCCGATGTCCAGGCCTTCCTTGCCGGCGGGGATTGCGTCGGAAGCAACGGTCTCAACAGCGATGGGGCCGTCGATGGGGCTGGGGAAGCCGTCCGCGATGACGGTGTCGATGGGCAGCAGCAGCTTGACGCCCTTGCTTTCTGCCTTGGCCATCATTTCCTTGCAGTAGTCGATCTTGCTCTCATCCAGCAGAGAGTTGCCCACGGAGTAGCCCTTGGCGGCCAGGAAGGTGAAAGCCATGCCGCCGCCGATGATCAGGGTGTCCACCTTCTCCAGCAGGTTGTTGATGACGTTCAGCTTGTCGGAGACCTTGGCGCCGCCCAGGATGGCGACGAAGGGGCGCTCGGGGTTGGCCAGAGCCTTGCCCATGATGGAAACTTCCTTCTGGACCAGGTAGCCGCAGACAGCGGGCAGGTAGTCAGCCACGCCGGCGGTGGAAGAGTGGGCACGGTGGGCGGTGCCGAAAGCGTCGTTGACGAAGATATCAGCCATGGACGCCAGCTCCTTGCTCAGCTCGGGATCATTCTTGGTCTCGCCCTTCATGTAACGGGTATTCTCCAGCAGCATGACATCGCCGTCTTTCAGAGCAGCGGCCTTGGCCTTGGCGTCCTCACCGGCCACGTCAGCGGCCATGATGACTTCCTTGCCCAGCAGCTCGGAGATGCGCTCAGCCACGACCTTCAGGCTCAGCTCGGGCTTCCATTCGCCCTTGGGCTTACCCATGTGGGAGCACAGGATGACCTTGGCGTTATGCTCCACCAGGTACTTGATGGTGGGCATGGCGGCAACGATCCGCTTGTCGGAGGTGATCTTGCCCTCCTTGGTGGGGACGTTGAAGTCGCAGCGGCACAGCACGCGCTTGCCGGCTACATCGATGTCTTCAATAGACTTCTTGTTGTAGTTCATGATGAATTCCTCCAAATTACTGGAGCGTCAGACGCTCCGCATTTTTCCAAAATCCTGCAGGCCGGGGAAGGACAGCTGCCGCAGCGCCTCGAAGGCGGTGATGGCCACCGCGTTGCTCAGATTCAGGCTGCGGGCCTCGCTGCGCATGGGGATCCGCACACATTGGTCCCGGTGGGCTTCCAGAAAATCCTCGGGAAGGCCCTTGGTCTCCTTGCCGAAGAGCAGGTAGCAGCCGTCGCGGTACTCCGCTTCCACATAGCTCCGGGGAGCCTTCGTGGACAGGCACCACATCTGATCCACCTGATTCTTCCGAAAGAAGTCATCCAGGCCGTCATAGACCCGGACATCCACCAGATGCCAGTAGTCCAGGCCTGCCCGGCGGACCGCCTTCTCGGAAATGTCGAAGCCCAGGGGCCGGATCAGATGAAGGACGCTGCCTGTGGCGGCGCAGGTGCGGGCGATGTTGCCGCAGTTCTGGGGGATTTCAGGCTCCACCAGTACGATATTCAGCATGTCATCACCTCAGAATCCAATTGCAGCGCAGGCAATCCTTTGCCGCTTGCCCCCCTATTGTATGCCAAAGTTCCCATAAAATCAATCTAAAAAATACAAAATTTACAACTTTTCATAGTATTCACATAAAAAAATCCAATCCAGACTGAATTTTGTGAAAATTGCGGGTGTTCCGGCAATTCCCAGATTCTGAAAAACAAATACAACAAAAAGGTAAAGGGCGCCGTCCCCTCCGTACGAAGGGACGGCGCGCATTTTTTAACCAGCCATCAGCAGCAGCTGGCCCTCTTCCAAATACCACTCAGCGCCGCAGACGGACTGGGTCCCGCCGCCGATACCCGCGTTCAGCCACAGCTCCAGCAGATCCCCTTCCCCAAGCTCCGGCACTTCAAAGGACGCGCCGGTGAGCTCCGCTTCGTAGCCGCCGGTCCCCTCGCCTGCCGCCAGCTCCAGCTCGCAGCGGCCCAGGTCGGCGCCGTTCAGCACCAGCAAAAGCTCCGCCTCCGGGGCATTCTGCGCTCCGTCGCCGATCTGGGGCAGCTGCACCTGGGCATAGCCGCCGGTGATGGTCAGGGTTCCGCTCTCAAATTTCCAGCTGTCCACCAGCAGATTGCAGTAGGCGCTGAGGCTGTCCGCCAGATACACCGCTTCCGGGGCCGTGGGCGCGTCGGGGGACGCCAGGATCTGGGTATCGGTGCCGGAAGGGCTCTCAAAGACACAGCTGTAGGTGTAGCCGTTCATGGCCAGAAGCCCGGCGGTGGCGGTATAGGTGGCGCCACCCCAGCGGCAGGGAATATCCGCCATTGGCTGGCCCTCCATCTCCACCACGAACCGGACGGAGATCCCCTCGTCATATTCCACGGGAGTCATGGTCAGCGTCACATCGGCGCCGCTGCCGTCGGACCAGGCCACGGGCGTCAGATTCCAGTCCGACACACCGGTGACAGCGGGCTGGATGAAAAATTCCTCCATCCGGGCGGAGAGGATCTGGACCTGTTCGGCCAAGGCCGCGTTGGATGTCTCCAATTCCCCGATCCGGGCATTCAGCTGTCCAACGCAGACGCAGGCAGCGATCAAAGCAGCGGCAGCCACGACCAACGCGATGACCGATAAGAGATTCTTTTTCATAAGGGGCCTCCTTGGGGGTTCAAATTGTAGTTTATCGTTCTGTTGAATAGTGGTTGCGGCGTCTAAAAAATACGTTGTCATTGCGAACCAGTCCGCAGACTGGTGTGGCAATCCCCTACGGCGACGCACTGTGTTGGATGTCAAAAACCTTGGTATGACCAGGAAAACTACAGTTCCTATCCTTGTAGATTCACAGAAGAACCAGGGGATTGCCACGCCAGTGTGAGCACTGGCTCGCAATGACGTGCTTCTTTTTAACTGCACGCCAAACTACAATTTGCAGTATACCCCAAAATCATCTCAAATGCAACAAAATAAGGGCGGCCGGTGGCCGCCCTTATGATCAATTCAATTATTCCTCAGCCTTCGCGTCGGCAATGATCTTGGCCTGGTTCTGCTTGGGAACTTCCTCGTAGCGGACGAATTCCAGCGTGAAGGAACCACGGGCCTGGGTCATGGCGCGCAGGTCGATGGCGTAGCTGCTCATCTCAGCCATGGGGACCTCTGCCTCGACGACGGTATTGCCGTCGGAGTCGGGGTTCATGCCCATAACACGGCCGCGGCGCTTGTTCAGGTCGCCGATGACGTCGCCCATGTAGCTGTCGGGCACGGTGACGTTCAGGGCGCCGACGGGCTCCAGCAGGGTGGGCATAGCGTTGGGCATGGCTTCCTTGAAGGCCAGGATGGCGGCCAGCTTAAATGCCATTTCATTGGAGTCGACGGGATGGTAGGAGCCATCGTACAGGGTGGCCTTCAGGTTGACCATGGGATAACCTGCCAGGGGGCCCTTCTGGATCGCTTCCTGGATGCCCTTCTCAACAGCGGGGTTGAAGTTCTTGGGGACGGCGCCGCCAACGACGGCCACGTCGAAGATCAGATCGTCCTGCTCCTCCTGAGGCTCGAAACGGACCCAGACGTCGCCGAACTGGCCGCTGCCGCCGGTCTGCTTCTTGTGACGGCCGTGAGCTTCGACCTTCTTCTTGATCTTCTCGCGGTAAGCGACCTTCGCGGGGCTCAGGACGGCATCCACGTTGAAGCGGCTCTTCAGCTTGGCAACCAGAACATCCAGCTGCTGATCGCCGGCGCCGGAGATGACCAGCTGCTTGGTCTCGGCGTTGTTGACCAGAGTGAAGGAGGGATCTTCCTCGTTCAGACGGTTCAGGCCGGCAGCGACCTTGTCTTCCTGGCCCTTGGTCTTGGGGGCGATGGCCATGGAGTAGCAGGCGGGAGCATAGGGGATGCCCTTCAGGGAGACGACCTTTCTGGGATCGCACAGGGTATCGCCGGTCTTGACCTTGTCCATCTTGCCGATGGCGCCGATGTCGCCGCAGGCCAGAGCCTTGACTTCGCTGTACTTCTTGCCGCAGACGCTGTACAGACGGCCCAGCTTCTCGGTCTCGCCGGTGCGGGCGTTGACCAGAGTGGTGTCGGAGGTGATCTCACCGGACAGGACCTTCACATAGGAGTACTTGCCGTACTGGTCGGAAACGGTCTTGAAAACGAACACGGAGGGAACGCCGCCGGGAGAGACGACGAACTCTTCCACCTTGCCGTCGGCAGCGGTGGCCTTGTGGTAGTTGCCCTCCACGGGGTTGGGCAGCAGGTCCACGATGTGGTCCATCAGCATCAGGGAGCCCAGGCAGTTGACGCCGGAGCCGCACAGGACGGGGTACAGGGTGTGGTCCAGAACGCCCTTGTGCATACCCTTGATCATTTCGGCGTAAGTAAAGTCCTCGCCGCCGAAGAACTTGTCCATGAATTCCTCGCTGGTCTCGGCGACGGATTCCTTCAGGGCGTCGTTGAACTCTTCGATAACAGCGTCCTTGCCGTCGGGCACGTCGATCTCGACGCGCTTCAGGCTCTGCATCTCGTAGGCGCGCTTGTTCAGCACGTCGATGATGCCGGTGACCTTCTTCTGGCCGTCCCAGATGGGCACGACCACGGGAGCGATCTTGTTGCCGTACTTCTCACGCAGGGCGTTGAAGGTGGCGTTGTAGTCGGAGTTGTCCTCATCGACCTTGGAAATGTAGACGAAGCGGGGCATATTGCGCTCTTCGCAGTACTTCCAGGCCTTCTCGAAGCCGACGGTGATGCCGTCCTTGGCGGAGATGACCAGAATGGCAGCGTCAGCGGCCCGCAGGGCTTCCATCGCCGCGCCGGAGAAATCGAAGCCGCCGGGGGTGTCCAGCAGGTTGATCTTGGTATTCTTGTATTCCAGAGGAACCACCGCGGTGGAGATGGAGATATGGCGGCGGATCTCTTCGGGATCATAGTCACAAACGGTGTTGCCGTCGGCGTTCTTGCCGATACGGTCGATGACACCGGTCATGTAAAGTAAGCTCTCAGCCAGGGCAGTCTTGCCGCTGCCGCTGTGGCCCAACAGGCAGATGTTGCGAATGGCATTTGCAGTGTACATAGTGTGTGTTGCTCCTTTCGGGAGGACGGAGCCTCCGTTGCTTCCTTTTCGGCGTCTGAAATCGTCAGGCACCGCATTAGTGACATTATACACGAAGGACAAAGAATTTTCAATGATTATTTTCGCCATTTTCACAAAATCTATGGAAACACTGTATAAAAAACAAAAAGTCAGGTGCTTCAACCGAAGTCAAAATGCATAAAACCCCGGTCTTTCCGGGGCAAACAGATGTATTTATGGATGCAAAAAGATAAAGCACTATGTTAAAAATAAAGGGCAGAAAATGAGACCAGATTTTTTGTCAGGATGGGAGATTGCCACGCCAGCGTGCGCGCCGGCGTGGCAATGACGTATTTTTGAAATAATCTCCAAATTCCTGTTTAACATTCGGAAAGCTGTCAATAATCAGCTTCGGAGGTGCTTAACAAATGAGCAATAACAAACACACCGGCCGCGGTGTTTTCGGGAAGGGCTACTACATAGCCCTGATCCTGTGCGCCGCCGCCATCGGGATCTCCGGCTATTTGTACTACCGAAACGCCAACGAGACAGAAGCAAGCCTGCAGGAACCTGACGCCGACCAGGTGGAGGTTCCCGCCAACGCGGATCAGAACGAGGATGTGCCCGCCGTGGCCACCCAGCCCCAGGGTACGGAAACCGCCACCCAGGGGACCGACGCCACCACGGCCCCCACCGCCGCCGGTTCCATCAAAACCGGCATGCCGGTGGAGGGGACCACCGTGGCCGGCTACGCCATGGACTGCCTGAGCTACAATGAGACCACCCGGGACTGGCGGGTCCACAACGGGGTGGACATCGCCGCCGAGGAGGGGACCCCGGTCCTGGCGGCAGCGGACGGCGTGGTCTACACCACCTACTCCGATGACGCCATGGGCACCACCGTGGTCATCCGCCACGACGGCGGGTACACCACGAAGTATTCCAGCCTGGCAGAGGAGCTGTCGGTGAAGACCGGCGACACCGTGGAACTGGGCCAGGCTATCGGCTGCGTGGGCTCCACCGCTCTGATCGAGAATGCCATCGGGCCCCATGTCCACTTCACCGTCACCTACCGGGACGCGGAGATGGACCCCATGGAATTCCTCAACATGGATGCCTGATTTCCTTCATTTTCTTTTCTTTTTGGGCCGTTGCTGACGCAGCGGTCCCTTTTTTATTCCTCGGAAACCGTTTCTTCTTCCTCTTCGGTGAGGAGGTCCGCCAGGCCACATTGGAAGGTGTCCGCCAATTCTTCCTCCACCAGATAGACCCGGCTGTCATCGATGCTGCAGTAATACTGCCCGCCGATGCCTGTCTCATTGCCGAGAAACAGCGTCAGGTCGTCCCGGTCATTGACGCGGATGGTGTTCTGGGGCTCCCGCAGGCCGTAGTCCGACAAAGTGCCGGGCTCCTCAATGGTGCGGTAAGCGACGACGGCTTCCAGCTGGCTGAGCAGCTCCTCCATCAAGTCCCCGTCCAGCGTGACGGAAGCGTCCTCGCCGCTGTGCCAGACGCCGTCTTCCAGAACGGCAGTCTGGGTCTCGCCGCCATAGACCCAGGAAAGGCTGGTGACCTCCTCCGGGTCCAGGGCGAAGATCACCACATCGTCGGCCTCCGGGTCTACCACCTTGGAGTCCGCCGTCAGCTTCGCCGCCAGGGCCGTCGCCAGCACCAGCGCCGCCAGCACCCCGGTCAGGATCAGCAGTTTTTTCTGTCGCTTCATTTGTGTCTCCTCCGATAGGTGATGATGGCGCCGGTGACCAGGCAGGCCACGGGGATCAGGCCCACAAACAGCAGGGTCAGGCCGGAGGCGGTGCCGCTGTCCATGGTCAGATACTCAAAATCCAGGCTCTTGGCGTGGATGGAAATGCTGGCGGTCTGGCCGCAGAGCCAGTCCAGGGCGTTCAGGAACAGGTCCTGATTGCCCCCCGCCACCTGCTCGTTGGCGCTGTCATCCACCAGGCCGCCGGAGGAGAACCAGATGAGATTGGACTCCAGGCCGTCGTCGATGGTGTCCGTAATGGCGACGCCCAGCTGGAAGGGGCCCTCGATGTCCCCCTCCTCGGCCTCATAGGTGCTCAGGCTGTAGCCCGCCACCTTGGAGAAGGCATGGCCGGAGGTTTCCAGCAGGGATGTGACGCTGAGGGTCTCGGGCAGCTCCTCGTCGATGGTCAGGCCGTGGGCAATGGGCATCAGGATATAGTAGCCGTCGCTCATCAACGGCGAGGTGATGGTGTGGGACTTCAGGTCCGGCAGCAGATAATAGGGGGTCTGGAAGGCATAATAGCTGTCGCTGCCCTCCACCAGGATGCCTTCGGTCTCGCTGACGCCATAGTCCGCCATCAGCGCGTCCAGATTGGGCCGGGAGCCAGACTCCTCCTGGGGATCGGTGATCAGCAGCAGATCACCGCCATTTTTCAGATACTCCCGGATCACGGGCAGCTCCGCCGCCGTCAGGTCGCTCTGGGGCAGCAGGATCATCAGGCAGTCGCAGTCATCGGGGACGTCCTCCTCCGTCAGCAGGTTCAGCGTCTCCATGGTGATGTTCTCCTTCTCCACCGCCGTGGAGAAATCGGCGGAAAGCTCCGATTCGCCGTGGCCCGTCAGGGCATAGAGCACGGGCAGCTCCTGGCCGGTGACATAGTAAATGGCGCTGGTCAGGCTGCTCTCGCCGGCGAAGCTGACGTTGTAGGTCCCGGTGTAATAGTAGCTGGAATAATCATATTCATAGATGTCGTAATAGCTGACATAAGTGCTCCGCCGGTCGGACTCCACGATCAGACTGTTGTCCTCCACCTCGTCGGTGTACTGCTCCACGAAGGCGGGATAGAGGTCCGGGTCCTTTTTCTGGATCTTCACATGGTCGGAATAGCCCTCGTATTTTTCCAGCAGCAGGCCCAGGGCGCTGTCCTCATTGCCGTCCCGGACCACCCAGTAGATGGTCACATCGGTATCCAGCCCCTCCAGCACCTGCTCCGTCTGGTCGGAGATGGAGAAATAGCCATTCTGGGTGATGTCATGCTGGGTCCAGGAGGCAGGCAGGGCGCTGACCAGCATATTGGCCGCCACGGCGATGGCCAGCACCAGCGCGGCCGCCGCCATGCTGTAGCCGCCCACCCGGAAGGTCCGGGAGCGGAACCGGGCGGCGGTTTTGGAAAAGTCGGGTTTTTTCAGCTTTTTCATTCGCTCCACCGTCCTCTCTCCATGGACTGGACGCTCAGAAACAGGAACACCCCGATGACCGAGATGAAATAGACGATGCTCCGAATATCCAGAACGCCGTTGACAAACCGCTCAAACTGCTCATACAGCGACAGCTTCTCCATCAGCGCGCCGAAGGCCCCCTCAAACAGGCTGCTCTTCAAAATAAAGAGCACCGTCAGGATCCCTTCCAGGGCCACGAAGACCGCCGCCCCGCCGAAGCCGGACCGGGTCATGAGCCAGAAGATGCCCCCCAGGATCAGGGCCAGCAGGGAAAAGGCCCCGAAGGAGGCTGCTGCGGTGCCGGGCACAAAGTCCGCCAGATCCGCCAGAAAATAGTTCAGCAGCATCACCACGAAGCACACCCCCGCCGCCACCGGCTGGCTCTCCGTCAGAGAGGAGACGAACAAGCCCATGGCCAGCAGCGCGGCCCCCAGCAGCCAGAATCCCAGCAGACTGCCGTAGGCCGCCGGGAAATGGACATTGCCGAAGGCGGACAGGATCAGCGGGTACAGGCTCAGGACCGCCACCGGCAGCGCCAGGACCACCAGCTGGGCAAAGAACTTGCCCAGCACCACCTGGGTCATGGAGATGGGCAGAGAATACAGCAGCTGGGTGGTTTTCTGCCGCTTCTCCTCCGCCAGCACCCGCATGGACAAAATGGGAATGATGATCAGGAACACGAAGGACATGCTGCTGACCACATACTGAAAATCCGACACCATGGCGTTGAGATTATAGGCCATGGTGTAAATGCCGCCGAAAAGCAGGATGAATCCGGCGAAGACGTAGGCCGTCATCCCGGTGAACCAGGAGGACAGCTCATGCTTGAAGATGGCTTTCATTGGGCATTCTCCTCCTTTTCCTCCCGGGTCAGCTCCAGGAAGATCTCCTCCAGGCTGGCCCGGGTGGTGGTCAGGCGCAGGATGGGCTTCCCGGCGTCACTGAAGGCCCAGAAGAGGTCCCGGCACATATCGTCGGGCTCCCGGTCCGTCTCCAGCTTCAGGTTTACATAATTTCCATTCTCCTCCACACTGAAGCTCTCGACGCCCTCCAGCGCGTCCAGCACCGGGCCCACGTCCGCCTTGCCAGCCTCCACGGTCAGCTCCAGCGCCGCCTTCCCGGCGAAATGCCGCTCCAGATCGGCGGTCTCCTCGCAGGCCACCAGCTTTCCCCCGGAGATGATCAGCACCCGCTCGCAGACCGCCTGGACCTCCGAGAGGATGTGGCTGCTGAGGATCACGGTGTGGTCCCTTCCGAGCCCCTTGATCAGCTCCCGGATCTCCATGATCTGCCGGGGATCCAGGCCCACGGTGGGCTCGTCCAGGATCACGATCTCCGGGTCCCCCAGCAGGGCCTGGGCAATGCCCAGCCGCTGGCGGTAGCCCTTGGACAGGTTCCGGATCAATCGGTCCGCCACCTCGGTGACCGCCGTCTGCTCCATCACCCTCCGAATCTGCTCCGCCCGCTGATTGCCCGGCACGTCCTTGCATTCCGCCACGAAATTCAGATATTCCCGGGGCGTCCGGTCCGGGTACAGGGGCGGGATCTCCGGCAGATAGCCGATCAGCTTCTTCGCCGCCCGGGCATCCTCGAAAATATCATGGCCGTCAATGGTCACCTCGCCGGAGGTGGCGGAAAGACAGCCTGTGAGAATATTCATGGTGGTGGATTTTCCCGCGCCGTTGGGGCCCAGGAAGCCATAGATCCGCCCGCGCTCCATGGTAAAGGACAGATCCGATACCGCCGTGTGGTCTCCGTACCGCTTGGTCAGATGTTTCACCTCGATCAAGGCTATTCCTCCTTTAAATATGGTTCCATTTATTGTAGGCCCCCAGGCTGAAAGCCCGCTGAAAATAATTTGACCGGGGTGTAAACATTTTATGAAAAAATCATCCCCCACCGGGGCTTCCGCGGTGGGGCTCCCTCTGGTATAATGTGCCCAGAAAGAAAAAGGAGGTTTCCTTATGAATACCATGTCTCCCGTAAAGCGTTCCGTTCTGGCTGCCATGTGCGCCGCGCTGTGCGTGGTGCTGCCCATGGCCTTCCATGCCGTGCCCGACGGCGGTTCCATCTTCCTGCCCATGCACATCCCCGTGCTGATCTGCGGTATGCTCTGCGGCTGGCCCTACGGCTTCATCTGCGGCCTGCTGGGTCCCGCCCTTTCCAGTCTGCTGACCGGCATGCCCCCCGCGGCATACCTGCCCGCCATGATGGTGGAGTGCGCCGTCTACGGTCTGGTCTCCGGTCTGATGCTGCTGTTCGTACACACCAGAAATACCCGGGCGGACCTGTACATCGCCCTGATCACCGCCATGCTGGCAGGCCGTGTGGTCTCCGGCATCGCCAAGGCCCTGATCTTCAATCCCGGCATCACCTTCACCTACTGGATCACCGCCAGCTTCGTCACCGCGCTGCCCGGCATCGTCATCCAGCTGATCCTGGTGCCCCAGCTGCTGAGCCTGCTGATCAAGGCCAAGCAGATCCCCGCCAGATACCCCGCAGGAGTTTGATATGAACCAGAAAGACGTTATTGATTTTTTTGACCGCCAGGCGCCCCAGTGGGACGCCGACATGATCCGAAACGACACCATCATCTCCACCATCCTGGATAACGCCGAGGTCCGCCCCGGGGTGGATGTGCTGGATGTGGCCTGCGGCACCGGCGTGCTGTTCCCGGACTATCTGGCCCGGAAGGTAAATTCCGTCACCGCCGTGGACATCTCCCCGGAAATGGTAAAGATCGCCCAGAGCAAGTACCCCAGCGAGAACATCACCGTCCTCTGCGCGGATGTGGAGACCATCGGGCTGGACCGAAAGTTCGACTGCATCATGGTCTACAACGCCTTCCCCCATTTCCCGGAGCCCGCCCGGCTGATCGAGACCCTCAGCGGTATGCTGAAGCCCGGCGGCACCCTGACCGTGGCCCACGGCATGAGCCGCGCCATGATCGACCATCACCACGAGGGGCCCGCCAGCCGTGTCTCCGTAGGCCTGATGAGCGAGCACGCCCTGGCCGCCATGTTCCGCCGCCACCTGGATCTGACCGTGAAGATCTCCAACGACCGGATGTACCAGGTCACGGGAAAGAAAGTTATGTAAACCGATATAATAAAGAGGACGCTGCCGATGGGCAGCGTCCTTTTCCGTATGGATAAGAATTTCAAATTGTAGTTTCGCGTTCTGTTGAATAGTGGTTGCGGTGTCTAAAAAATATGCTGTCATTGCGAGCCAGTGCTCACACTGGCGTGGCAATCCCCTATGGCGACGCAACGCAGTTCGATGTTAAAAAGCCTTGGTATGTCCTGGAAAACCCACAGTTCCTATCATTATAGGTTCACGGAAGATCCGGGGGATTGCCACGCCAGTCTGCGGACTGGCTCGCAATGACATACTTCTTTTTAACTGCCCGCGAAACTACGATTCACTCCTCTTCCACCACATACACATTAGACCCGAAGTCGCCCTGGGTCCGCTGGTTCGCGTCATAGCCGGTGCCCCGGAACAGGGGCAGCAGCGTGATGCCAGACATCAGGGCCCCGCCGGTGACATGGTAACCCTCCACGCCGTCTTCCAGGGCGTAGATCTTGTCAGCGGTCCGCAGGACGGCACCGTTGGGATTCAGATCCACCGGGGCCACATGCTTCAGAAGCCCCGCGAACTGGCCCACCCGGATCTTCTGAGCCCGGGTGCGCAGGAGATACCGCTTGCTCCGGTCCAGTCCCTTCAGCCGCAGCTGCTCATAGGCCGGAGCCGCGTCCACCAGCTTGTGGAAGACTCCCGCGATGGTCACCGGTCCCTCGGAGACCTGCCAGCCATTTTTCAGCCGCCGGAAAGTGCCGAACTGGAATACCCGGCGGTACTTTTTATACAGCTCCGTCTGGGCCTTGATCTCCTGGATCTCCACGCTGACCAGATGCTTCAGGTCCAGCTCATAGCCCAGCAGACCGAAGAAGGACACATTGCCCCGGGTGGTCAGGGGCGTATTGCGCAGGGTCTGGGCATGGGGCGCGGCGGAAACATGGGCGCCGAAGGTGGACTGGGGATAGAGATAGCTGAGGTTCCCCTGGATGTCCAGGCGGGAGATGGGGTCCGTATTGTCGGAGCACCAGACCTGGGGGCCGAAGCAGAGCATACCCAGGTCAAACCGGTTGCCGCCGGAGGAGCAGCTTTCCAGCAGGATCTGGGGCCGGGGCCCGAAGATCCGCCGCAGGATGTCGTACAGGCCCAGAATATGGTCATGGGCCCTGGCCCCCAGGGCCACGCTGTGGCGGTTCATGTCCCACTTGACATAGGAGATCCCGGCGCTGTCCAGGATCCGGGACACGTTCTCCACGATGTAGTCCCGGACCTCGGGCTTTGTCAGGTCCAGCAGCAGCTGGTTCCGGCCCGGGATATCCGAGAAGCCCTCGTTGTGCAGCGCCCAGTCGGGATGGGCCCGGTAGAGGTCCGAATCCTCGTTGACGGACTCCGGCTCAAACCAGAGACCGAACTCCAGCCCCAGCTTCCTGATCCGCTCCGCCAGGCCTTCCAGGCCGTTCGGCAGCTTTTTCAGGTTCACGTTGTAATCGCCCAGGCCCGCCTTGTCGTTGTTCCGGGCGCCGAACCAGCCGTCGTCCAGCACGAACAGCTCGCAGCCCAGCTCCTTGGCCCGCTTCGCCAAATCCAGGAGCTTCCGCTGGTCGAAATCGAACATGCAGCCCTCCCAGCTGTTGTACAGCACCGGCCGCTCCCGGCCCCGCCAGTATTCGGGGATGATGTGGTCATTGACGAACCGGTGCATCCGGGCGGACAGGCCGCCGAAGCCGGCATCGGAATGGCACAGCACCGCCTCCGGGGTCTCAAATTTCTCCCCGGGTGCCAGGGTCTTTCGGAAATTGGCCGGCGAAATGCCCTGCATCACCCGGGTCAGGCCCTGCAAGGACCGCTGGGCGGAGGCATAGTGATTGCCGGAATAGATCAGATTGAAGCCATAGACCCGGCCGTGGTCCTCCCCGGCGTCGCTCTCGTGCAGCAGGAAGCCCGGATTGTGCCGGTGGGAAGAGAAGCCCGTGGTGCTCTCGCTGACCACCCGGCTGCCCGCCACCGGGGCCGTATGCCTGCCCATTTCCGCGATCCAGCCGCCGTCGAAGGTGGTCATAGCATAATCGCCCGGCAGGTCCAGGCAGAAGCTCATGAATTTGCGCAGCTCCAGCGGGGTCTGCCCCTCATTTTCCAGCACCGCCCGGCGGGTCAGGGCCGTCTCGAAGAGGGTGAAATAGAGGTACAGCTTCGCCCCGGGCTGGGCCAGGGTGATCTCCAGCGTCTCACTGCCCCCGTGGGCCAGGGGCAGGCCGCAGGCCATAGCCGGCTGCTCCTTCAGGACCCGATGGTTTACATAACAAAATTCCGTAGGCCTTCCATCCAATTCCAGCGGACTCTCCCGGAAATCGCCCCGGCCGGAGCCGCTCCAGGCCAGAGGGATCGCGTCGGAGCAGCTGCCGGTATCCAGGCCATTTAGCAGCAGGCTCCCGCCCCAGCCCAGTCCCGGCTGGCAGGCCAGCGCCTCCGCGTCCGCGCTGTCAACAGGCGCGCCGAAATGGACCTGCTCCAGCAGGCCATACCGGGTCACCCGGAACAAATAGGAAAAAGCCCTGTTCTTCAAATGAAACAGACCGTTCTTGCATTCGATCATAAATACCACCCCTTTTCTATATTGTATCTGCCCTTTTTGGGGCTGTCAATGAGATTTTTAGTGACGAATGGCGGAGAGTATGGTAGAATACAGATATATTGGTTTTGTAAATTGTAGTTTGTGGCTCTGTTTATACGCCATCGTAGGGACCGGCGTCCTCGACGGTCCGGCAGGAATACGCCACATTTTCGCACCTTTTTCGGCAAATTCGTAGTCTGCACGTTGCGGACCGTCCGGGAGGCCGGTCCCTACGGTGTGTTGCGTGACGGAACTACAAACTACAATTTCACCCACACCAAAGGAGTGCATTTCTATGGAAAAGACACGCTGGTATAAGGACAAGGTCTTCTATCAGATCTGGCCCCGGTCTTTTAAGGACGGCAACGGCGATGGGCTCGGCGACCTGTGGGGCGTCTATGAAAAGCTGGACTACCTGAAGGACCTGGGCATCGACGGTATCTGGTTCTCCCCCATTTACCCCTCCCCCGGCGCCGACTGCGGCTACGACATCGCCGACTATATGGACATCGCCCCGGAATTCGGCGGCATGGAGGCTTTCCGCAAGGTGCTGGACGGCGCCCACGCGCGGGGCATGAAGGTGCTGATGGACCTGGTGGTCAACCACACCAGCGACGAGCATGAGTGGTTCCAGAAGAGCCGCCGGCGGATCGAGCCCTACACCGACTACTACATCTGGCGCCCCGGCAAGCCCGGCGGCAAGCTCCCCAACAACTGGGACAGCAATTTCGAGGGCAAGGCCTGGACTTACGACGAGGTCCGGGGTGAGTATTATCTCCATCTCTTCGCCGTGAAGCAGCCGGACCTGAACATGGACAACCCCCTGGTCCGGGAGGAAGTGAAGAAGATCCTGGAATTCTGGCTGGATCTGGGGGTGGACGGCTTCCGTGAGGATGTCATCACCTACATCTCCAAGGCCGAGGGCCTGCCCAACGACCACCTCTTCCCCATCTACAAGGGCATGCCCAAATACAACCACGGCCCCCACATCCACGAATACCTCCGGGAATTCAAGGAAGATGTGCTGGACCATTACGACTGCTTCACCCTGGCGGAGGCCCCGCTGGTATGGCCGGAGCAGGCTCTCCGCTACATCGACGAGGAGACCGGCCAGATCGACTCCATGATCCAGTTCCAGTGCCAGTGCGCCGACTGCCTCTTTACCGACTACATCCCCACCAAATTCTCCCTGCGGCGGATGAAGCGGGCCTTCTCCAACTGGCAGTACAAGCTCCGGGACAGGGCCTGGAACATGCTGTATCTGGAAAACCACGACCATCCCCGGATCATCTCCCGCTACGGCAGCGAAAAATTCTGGAAGGAAAGCGGCAAGACTCTGGCGGTCTCTTACCTGTTCCAGCAGGGCACGCCCTTCGTCTATCAGGGCCAGGAGATCGGTATGCTGAACTGGCAGCCGGAGTCCATCGGACAATACCGGGACGTCCAGTCCATCTACAATTACCATCACAGCGATCCCAAGCTGTCCGATGAACAGAAGCTGAAAAAGCTCTGGCGCTCCTCCCGGGATTCCGCCCGGACCCCCGTCCAGTGGGATGACTCCCCCAACGCCGGCTTCACCACCGCCGAAACGCCCTGGATGGACGTCAACGGGAATTACCGGGAGATCAACGTGGCCCAGCAGGAGGCGGACCCGGACTCCATCCTGAATTTCTACCGCAAGGCCATCCGGCTCCGCAAGGAGCTGCCCGTGGTGCGCCATGGCCGGTACCGGGAGCTGTTCCGCTACAATTCCAAGCTCTACTGCTACGCCCGGGAAATGGAAGGCCAGCGGCTGCTGGTGCTCTGCTCCTTCAGCGAGAAGCCCCAGATCCTCCCCAATCCCACCGGCTTTGATTTTAGCAAGGCCCAGCTGGTGCTGAACAACTACAGCGACAACGAGCTCGAGCTGAATGTCCTCAAGCCCTACGAATCCCGGGTCTACCTGTGGGATTGAGCGTAGAAACCAATAATATAACAAAAACGAGCAAGCGAACCGCTTGCTCGTTTTTTCAAATATTGGGGTAAGGGATTCAAATCGTAGTTTCGCGTGCAGTTTGCAAATTACAAACAACGCTGTCATCCCGAGCGAGCGTCAGCGAGTCGAGGGATCTTGGCACCAATTTTGCTGCAAATCTCAACGAAATGCGTAGATCCCTCGACTCCATTTCATTCCGCTCGGGATGACAGCTACGGTGCGTAAGTGAACGATAAACTACAATTTATTTCGCCAGCTGACGATCATAGCCCATGGCGACCAATTCATGGAAGGCGGCCCAGGCTTCGTCGGGGATCTCCTGGGGCACCTGCCAGCCCTTGTCGGCATAGAGCTTCATCCGCTGGAAATCGCCCACAATGACGGAAATGGACGCGTTCTCCGTGATGCCCTGCTTTTTCGCGTCCTCCAGATACTGGGGGATGGTCACCTGGGGGGAGGTGACGGAAAAACTCAGCTCCGGCCAGTAGACGCCCATGGCGGCAGTGATGCGCCGCTCCATAAAGGGCTGATGGACGCCCAGAATATGCCCATGGGGCAGGCCAAGCTCCTCCAAAAGCCGCTTCGTAAAGAGGATGTTCTCGGCGGTATTGGTGGACTTGTCCTCCCGGATGATGTCCCCCTCGGGCACGCCGCACTCCATGGCCACCCGTGCAAACCGCTCCGCTTCCGACTCCGGCAGCAGGCCCACCGTATTGCGGCCCAGGCCGCCGGTGAAGAGCACCTTCGGCGCCAGCCCCTGGTGATACAGCTCCGCCGCCCGGCGGGCGATATTGTCGTTGAAATTGCCAAAGCCCACGATGCAGTCCGCCTTCCCGGGCGTCTGGTGCAGGCCCAGGTAATCCCAGATCACCTGCAGCGGCTTCAGGGCCTGAATGTTTTCCATAAGGATACCTCCGGTCGTTTTTTGACATTATAGCACAGGATGTGAGGGAATTCAAATTGTAGTTTGTGGCTCTGTTTATACGCCATCGTAGGGACCGGCGTCCTCGACGGTCAGGCAGGAATACGCCAGATTTTCGCACCTTTTTCGGCAAATTCGTAGTCTGCACGTTGCGGACCGTGGTGCATCGCGCAGCGAATCAGAATCCTCATGCTTGCCGGTGGCAAGCATACTCCTGCAAATTCAGGAGGCCGGTCCCTACAATGTGTTGCGTGGCGGAATGCCAAACTACAATTTCTCCCCCACCGGACGGGAAAAGGCCCGCCGGGAACCGGCGGGCCTTGGGGAATATTTGCTTAGCAGTACTTTGCCACAGCGGCCTTGATCATGGCGACGCACTCATCAACGATGGGGTAATCGCTCTCGATCAGCTCGGCCAGAGGCGCGCGGACGGAGCCGCAGTCGGGGCCGTCCATCTTGCGCAGGATCTCCTTGATGACGCCGTACATGTTGCCATGGCCGGAGCACATCTTGTAGATGATGCGGCAGCAGTCGTTCTGGATCTCCAGAGCCTTCGCCAGGTTGCTGGACTTGACGCAGTTGTACAGCTCGACATACAGCTCGGGCATAGCGCCGTAGGTGCCGCCGATGCCGCCGGTAGCGCCCATGACCAGACCGGAAATCAGCTGCTCATCGGGACCGTTGAAGACCACGGCGCCCTCGTCACGCCACATCTGGATGTCCTGAGTGGGCATGGAGGAGTTCTTGACACCGATGACCTTGGGGTTCTTCAGCATCTCCTTCAGCAGGGGCACGGACAGGGAAACGCCGGCCAGCTGGGGAATGTTGTAGATGATGAAATCGGTGTTGGGAGCGGCCGCGCTCATGTCATTCCAGTACTTGGCGATGGCATAGGGGGGCAGCTTGAAGTAGATGGGAGGAATGGAAGCGATGGCATCGACGCCCAGGGACTCGGCATGAGCGGCCAGCTCCTGAGAATCAGCGGTGTTGTTGCAGGCGATGTGAGCGATGATGGTCAGCTTGCCCTTGGCAACCTTCATGACCTCTTCCAGCACCAGCTTGCGCTCTTCCTTGCTCTGGTAGATGCACTCGCCGGAGGAGCCGCCGACATACAGGCCCTTGACGCCCTTGTCGATGTAATACTGAGTCAGCGCCCGGACACCCTCGACAGAGATCTTGCCCTCGGCGTCATAGCAGGCGTAGAATGCAGGAATAATGCCCTCATACTTTTTGATATCAGTCATTGTAATATCTCCTTGTTGTTTCATGAATAGCGAATCATGAACATTATTCATTATTCATTATTCATTCTTCATCATTCATTCAAAATTAGCCCTTAACTGCACCCATGGTGATGCCCTTGGTGAAGTACTTCTGGAAGACCAGGAACACGATGATGATGGGCACGGAAGCCAGAGCGGCGCCGGCCATCAGCAGGCCATAGTCGGTGGAGGACTCACCCTGCAGGGTAGCGATACCCAGAGCGATGGTCATCTTCTTGTTGGAGGGCAGCATGACCAGCTGCATGAAGTAGTCATTCCAGGAGTTGATGAAGGTGAAGATGGCGCAGGCGCCGACACCGGGCTTGATCATGGGGAACATGACATCGGTGAAGGTGCGCCACTCGTTGGCGCCGTCAATACGGCAGGCTTCCACCATTTCGGTGGGGATGCCTTCCGCGAACTGCTTCAGCAGGAAGACGCCGAAGGGCCAGCCGACCACGGGGAAGATAACAGCCCAGCAGGTATCAAAGATGCCCAGGGCATTCATCTCACGCAGCAGGGGGATCAGGATGACCTGCTTGGGCAGGGCCATTGCGCAGACGATCAGGCTGAACAGAACAGCACGGCCGTAGAACCGCTTCTTGGCCAGGGCATAGCCGGCCATGGCGGCGGTCAGGCAGGTCAGCAGCATGGAAGCCACGCTCATGAACACGGAGTTCACCAGCCAGCGGATCGCCGCGGGCACGGTGGGACCGGCAATGGTCAGGGAGCCGATGACAAACTCAAACAGCGGAGCGCTGCGCTTGTCCATCAGCTTGCTGAAGTTGTCGCCGACCCATGCGTTGGGCCACCAGACGATCTCCTTACCGGAGTTGATATCAGCGCCGGACTTGAAAGCGCCGGTGATGATCCAGTACAGGGGGAATGCGAACAGGATCGCAACGATAACCACGATCACGAAGGAAGCGATGTAATAAACTCTGCTCCGCTTCTGAGCGGCATCCAGATTCTTAAACTTTGCCATATCTACACCCCTCCCTTACTTTTCCTGGCCAACCTTAAACTGGACGGCCGACAGCAGTGCGATGATCAACGCCAGGATCACGCCCATGGCGTTGCCGTAGCCATAGCGGTACAGCTTAAAGGCGTTGTAATAGATGTAGTACATGATGGTCATGGTGGAGTTGTTGGGACCACCGGAGGTCAGCAGCTGGATCAGCGCGAAGCACTGGAAGGAGTTGATGGTGGTAATGACCAGGATGTACAGTGTGGTGGGCATCATCTGAGGCCACTTGATCTTCCAGAAGGCCTGCTTGGGAGTCGCGCCGTCCACTTCGGCAGCTTCCACCAGGGACTTGTCCACGTTGTCCAGAGCGGAAACGTACAGGACGATGGGCTGGCCCACGGAGGTGGTCAGCAGGATCAGGATGATGCAGGCCAGAGCGAAACGCTCGTCACCCAGCCAGTCGATGTTCTTATCCAGCAGGCCCATGGAGGTACCCATGGCGTTGATGATACCATTGAACTTACTGAACATCCACTTCCAGACGACGGTAACGGCAACGGAGCCGGTAACGACGGGCAGATAGAAAATGCAGCGGAAAGCGGAGGTAGCGGCCACGGGCATCTTGGTGATGGCGGAGGCTACCCACAGAGAGAAGACGCAGGTAACGGGAACAGAGACCAGAACGATGATCAGAGTGTTCCACAGACCCTTCCAGAAGATCGGGTCATTAAAAAGTTCCTTATAGTTGTCAAAGCCGATGAACACATCATCCGCGACACCCATGTTTGCGTCAAAGAAGCTGGTGTAAACACACATGAACATGGGATACAGAACAAACATCACGAAGAACACCAGGAACGGCAGCATGAACAGATACGCGGCAATGTTCTCGTGGACCACAAGGCGGCGGGTCGTCTTGCTTACCTTTACAGTTTTGTTTGCCAAGGAGATCCTCCTCTCAAATTGAAGTAAGAAGTAAAAGTGAATAGTGAATAAGTAATCCCAGAATACTTTCTCACTCTTCACTGTTACCTATTACTTTAAAAAATACCCCTTCCCTCGCCCAAAAGATAGAGGGAAGGGGCAAAAAACTATACGATAGCTTTTATGTCAGTAAGGAAATTACTGGCCGTTAGCGGTAGCAGCCCAGGTAGCAACAGCGGTAGCGACGTCTTCGCCGGAACCAACAGCCTGCAGCATGTTCCACCATGCGGTACGAGCCTCAGCCCAACCGGTGGTGACCTGGTAGTAGTCGCCCAGCATGGGCATCAGCTTGTTGTACTCGTTCATGATCTCGTTGTCAGCCCAGATGCCAGACAGGTCAGCGCCCTCGGCGGTGTCACGGACTGCGAAGTAGTTAGCAGCCTTGACAGCGTCAGCGGTAGCCTCGGAGTCGCACATGTACTTGATGAAGGTCTTGGCAGCCTCGATCTTGGCCTCGTCGCCGTTGTCGAAGATACCGAAGCCCCAGATACCGCCGCACAGCTGAGGAGTAGCGTCGGAGGGGAATGCCATGAACAGGATCTCGTCGCCGGAGACAGTCAGGCCAGCGCCAGTGTCAGCGGTGTTGGGGTTCAGCTGCTGAGCGATGTTCCAGCAGAAGGCCATGTTCAGCTGGCCCTGATAGAAGTAAGCGATCTCGTCGCCGCCAACGATACCGGCGTCGAACTCGATGCCTTCGCAGTCAACCAGTGCCTGCAGAGCAGCAACGTTCTCAGCGGAGTCCCAAGTGTACTCGGTGTGCTCAGCGTTGGTGAAGGTGCCGCCGTTCAGGTTGTTGACGATAGCGCGGGTGCCCTGGTCGCCGCCCTGGCCGCCGCAGAAGACGGAGCCGACCTGAGAGCCGGTGTAAGCGTAGACAGCGTCAACTGCCTTCCAGAAGTCCTCGACGGAGTTCCAGGTGTGGGTCTCTTCGTTCAGGTACTGCAGAGCGTCAGCAGCCTCGAAGACGGTCTTGTTGATGGCCATGCAGTGAGCGGTCATGACCAGGGGGTACTCGTAAACAGCACCGCCCTCGCCGTAGCAGGCGTTCAGAGCAGCGGGGTTGATCTCAGCGACATCGGTGTCGTCGATCAGGTCGGACAGGTCGACCATCAGGCCCTTGGCGCCCCAGTTAGCGACCAGACGCTCGGGTCCTTCCATGATCAGGTCGGGAGCGGAGCCGCCCTCGATAGCGGTGTTGACCTTGTCGTCACCATTGGTGTAGTCCAGGTACTCGACAGTGACCTTGATGCCGGTAGCGGCCTCGAAGTCAGCCATCAGAGCGTCGACAGTCTCCTGGTTGCCCCAGCCGCCGATGGGATAGGTCCACAGAGTGATCTCGGTGGTAGCAGCGGGAGCTGCGGGAGCCTCGGTAGCGTCGTCCGCGGGGGCGTCGACTACGGGAGCGTCAGTTGCGGGGGTGCTGTTGTTGGTGACGGTGCAGGCGCACAGGCCCAGAACCATGACCAGAGCCAGCAGCATTGCGATGAGCTTCTTCATTTTGTTTCCTCCTATTTTGGTATTTACATATATGCCCTCGGCGAAATGCCGTAGAAGCCAGCAGGAACCCTTACTTCGGTAAGGAATGATAAAGGGCAGATCCTTTATCATTAAAAATTTAGGAATTTTTTACATTTTCCATATACAATAATAGCCTAATTCCATGGTAATGTCAACAACGAATTTGGAAATCGTTTTCATTCGAACCATTCTTTGTAATTCGTTTACAGTGAAAACGTTACCAATTTAGCAATTTCGACGAAGAAGCGGAAATGCTGATGACATTTCGGCCCGGCTGTGTTATACTGGATATGATAATTTCCATTCCGCGGGAGGTATGATATGAAAAAGCATATTGTCTGCCTTGGGGACTCCAATACCCACGGCTACTGCGCCGATCCGGGCGACTGCGCCGATCACGGCAGCCGCTTCAATGAAAACGAGCGCTGGACCTGTCTGCTGCAGAAGGCGCTGGGCGAGGAATACCTAGTGCTGGAGGAGGGCCTGTCCGGCCGCACCACCGTCTTCGCCGACCCCTTGCACGAGAGCATGGACGCCCTGAGCGTGGTCTACTCCATCCTGATGAGCCACGAGCCGGTAGATCTGCTGGTCATCATGCTGGGCACCAACGACACCAAGGACCGTCTGGGCATGAACGCCGCCTGCATTGCCCTGGGTCTCAGCCGCCTGATCGACAAATGCAAGAGCGTTCCCTGCTGGGGCAGCCGCGGCCCCAACATTCTGGTGGTCTGTCCGCCCCACATCGGCGAGGAGCTGAACGACCCCTGCATGGGCGCCGGCTGCGCCGCCAAGTCCCGGGAGCTGAGCCGGTACTACGAGCCTGTGGCCAAGGCCCAGGGCTGCGCCTACCTGGATGCCCAGGGCATCGCGGAATTCAACACGATCGACTATATGCATCTAACCCGGAAGGGCCACAGCCAGCTGGCTGGAGCCCTCGCCGGGATCATCCCTGATTTGGTGTAACATTATGCGTTCTGTATTTAATCCTGATAATTTTCTCTGGCGGGGTTTCGGCAAGCTGGCGGACTATATCGTCCTGAGCAGCCTGTGGTTCCTCTGCTCCCTGCCGGTGGTCACCATCGGCCCCGCTACCATCGCCCTGTATGACGCCACCGCCCATTGCGTCCGGGGCCCCGAGGGCGGCACCTACCGCCGGTTCTTCCACACCTTCAAGCGGGAGCTGGGCCGGGGCATCCTGATGACGCTCTTCTGGGGAATTCTGGGTCTGCTGCTGAATTTCAGCTACCAGATCATCTGCCAGCTGGGCGACGGCAGCAACGGCTGGTCCATCCTCTCCATTGTCTATTTCTGCTCCCTGTTCATCCCCTTGGGCACCGCCTGCTGGGCCGTGATCCTGGAATCCCGGTTCACCTACAGCTTCGGCGCGCTCCATAAAAACGCCCTCCTCTTCACCTTCGCCTACCTGCCCTACACCGCCGCCATCGTGGCGCTGTTCGTGGTGGCGCTGAACATCTGCATCAACATCTTCCCCCTGGTGATGATCGTCCCGGGCGTGATGATGTACCTTCTGAGCTTCTTCTCCGAGAAGGTCCTGAAAAAGTACATGCCTGAAGAGGAAGAATAAAAAACTACGGCCCGGCTCCCCTGAACAGGAGCTGGGCTTTCATTTGGTGTCGCAGCATCGTAGGGGCGTATGGATCGGAATAACAAACTATTCCCCTTCCCCAAAAGAACAGCACCCTCCCAGGGTTCGGGAGGGTGTCGGTTTACATAAAACTTTTTACCATAGAGATCAGGATATCGCCCGCCACGACCCGGTCCTCGGCGGCGAAGCCCTCGGCGAAATTGTCCGAATACAGTACCTGGGCATTGGGGGGGAATTCGTCGTCACCCTCCCAGACCAGGATCTGCATCTGATAGCCGCCGATGAGATCGAACCGGAAGCCCGCGTCGCCGTGCTTTACCGGCTCCGCGCCCAGCTTTTCGCAGGCGGCCCGGAATGCCGCCACCCGGGTGCCGAAGGTGAAGGCCGCCCGGGTCAGCACCCGGCCGGTATAGGGCTTGATGTACATCTCGCCCCAGGGCATCTCCCGGAAGGTCTTCCACTGCCCCGCCCAGGAAACATCCCGGCTCTCCAGCAGATAGCGCAGCAGAAAGGTCTGGACCGGCAGGGGCGGCAGCGCGCCGCCATCCAGGGCCCGCATGGCGTAATCCGGGTGGGAAATGGCGTATTCCCGGCCCAGCAGGTTTACATAAAATTCTTTTCCATCCCACTTCACATCCTTCAGCCGGAGGGAAACGTCCCTGGGCTCCAACGCCCGGAACCGCTCCTCATAATGAGCAAAGGGGACTTCTTCCTTGTGGTTCTCGATTTGCATAAAATGTCTCCTGTATGTAGTGACGTTCGGATTGTAGTTTAGCACACCCTTAGCGGCGAAGCCGCGTACCTTCCCCCGGGGGGAAGGTGGCCGAGCGAAGCGAGGTCGGATGAGGAATGGCGTGCACTGAAGTCTGGAAAAGGCCTGATGCAAATGCGAAAACGTAAGTTTTTCGCCCGCATTCCTCATCAGTCACCGCCTTACGGCGGCGACAGCTTCCCCCCGGGGGAAGCCATGGGCGCTCCCGCGCCAGTACGATAAGCTACAACTCACCCTTCCTGCACGCTGCTGGGGAAGAGGCTCCGGTCGGTATGGGGGATGAAGCAGGCGGCCACGAAGGAATCCATGTAGCCGGGATGGGTGCTCAGCTCCAGATAGGTCATGTTCGCCGCCACCTCGGCGCATTTGGCGATGGCTCCGTCGCTGACCACCATGGCATAGCTGCCCGTCAGGGAGGAATTGCCGATGTAGCTGAACTTTTCGATCTCCACGTCGGGGAGCATACCGATGTTCACCGCGTTGCGCATGTTGATGCCGGAGCCGATGCCGCCGGCCACATAGACATGGTCGATCATATCAACGGTCATGTCCACCGCCCTCAGCAGGGTATCGATGGCGGAGAAGATGGCTCCCTTGGCCCGGATGAAATTGTCGATATCCACCTCGTTGATGGACACCTCCCGGCCGGTCTCGCTCTCCTCGGGGAAGGCCAGCACGAAGCGGCCCATGCCGTGGGCGTCCCGCTTCACCCGCCGTCCCTCCCGGACGAACAGGCCCTTGGCATTGATGATGCCGCAGCGATACAGCTCGGAGATGATATCGATGATGCCGGAGCCGCAGATGCCCACGCACTTCTGGCCCGGCTCGCCCACGATCTCCATGGTGGGCTCCATGGTGTCCTTATCCAGAGTGACGGCTTCCATGGCGCCGTCGGTGGCCCGCATACCGCAGGAGATATCGCCGCCCTCGAAGGCAGGGCCGGCGGAGCAGGCGCAGCTCATCAGGAAATCCCGGTTGCCGAAGACGATCTCGCCGTTGGTGCCCAGGTCGATGAACAGGCTCATCTCGTCCTTGTCCCAGATGCCGGAGGCCAGGGTGCCGGCGGTGATGTCGCCGCCGACGTAGGAGCCGATGTTCGGCGCGATGACGACGGGAGCCAGGGGATTGGCGGGCAGCTTCAGGTCCCCGGCCAGCAGGCCCTCCCAGCTGAAGAAGCTGGGGACATAGGGGTCCATCCGGACGCTCTGGGCATCCACGCCCAGCAGCAGGTGGTTCATGGTGGTATTGGCGCCCACACTCAGCCGCAGGATGCTGCGGGCGGAGATCTTCGCGGACTTGCAGAGATTCGCCAGGATGGGCGTCAGGGTCTCCTTGACGATGGCGTCCTGGAGCTTCTTCTTGCCGCCGGGGCGGCCCTGCTCGATGATGCGGTTGATGACGTCGGCGCCGTAGCGGATCTGGCCGTTGCCGGAGGAGCCCTTGGCCAGGATCCTGCCGGAGGTCAGGTCCACCAGCACCATGGAGACGGTGGTGGTGCCGATATCGATGGCGCAGCCCACCACGTCGGTATCCTCGGGGCCGCAGATCTCCATGCAGAAGAACCGGTCTCCCCGGCGCTCGCCCTTGACGGTCACCTTGAAGTCATGCTCCCGGAGGGTGTGGGCCAGACGGACCATCACCGCGTAGGGGATATCCACCGCCACATCGCCCAGCTGGGCCTGGATGGCCCAGGTCAGCCGCTCGTTGTCGGGCATGGTATCCTCGGGGGTGGGGGCGTCCATTTCCAGAGAAAGGGCCTGGAAGCGGTTCTCGAAAACGATGCCGCTCTCCCGCAGGGCCTTCTGGGCATGGTCAAAAATCGCCACCTCCTCGGGGCTGGAGAGGTCCGCGGTCTTCATGCGGGACTGGTAGGCGGAGGCGATATCCGGCACGAACACGGTGCAGTCGCCCACGACCTTGCTGCTGCAGGACAGCCGCCAGCCCACTTCATATTCCTCGTCGGTAATATGGCGGCTCTTGAGGGACTCCAACTGGCCCTCGACCAGCTGGACCCGGCATTTGCCGCAGGAGCCGTTGCCGGAGCAGGGGGCATCGATGGCCACATTGGCCCGCCGTGCCAGCTCCAGCAGATTATCACCGGCGTTGCATTCAATTTGAACAGGGCTTCCGCCCTCGATTTGGAAGGTTACTTTCATAGTAATCTCCTTTCGGGGTATTTTAAATAATGAAAAATGAATGATGAATATTGAATAATGAATAATTATGGTGTGCTTCGCACATTTGAATACCGAAATGATTCATCATTCATTATTCATCATTCATTAAAATCACCGGATGCGGCGGGTGTTGCCCCGCCGCACCGGGTCTTAATTCATTCTTTTACCGCAATAGCGAACCGGGCTGAACACCCAATGGTGCCGGAGAACATCCGCACCGAAGTCTCGCCATTGCCCGCGGGGGCATCCCCGCTTACATCAGGGGCTCCAGGCCCAGGACGGGGTGGCCCTTTTCGGTCAGCCAGTTCAGCAGCTCCTCGCAGTCGGTGGTGACGGTCTCGTCAGCGACCATGTCCACAAAGTTCTCGATGCCGTACAGCTCCTGAGCGGTCTTGTTCAGGCGCTCGCCCACATCGTCCTTCAGTTCCTTGGGCATCCACACGATGCGCTCAATGCCGCCCTCGGCAGAGCAGAACTTCTTGGAGGAGATGAAGTGGCGGCCATGGCCCATGTAGCCGGGGGTCTGGACACCGCCGCCGGTGCAGCTTGCCAGCTCGCCGAAAGTCATGCCGGAGGGGGTCATGCCCTTGTACTCCCGGTTGACGATGATGACGCCGTTGGACATGGGCTCGATGCCGCAGATGCACTCGAAGCAGCCGCAGGAGGTCATGGGGTCCTCCAGGATAGAGTACAGGGTAACGGTCTCCACCGCGCCGTGGGTGGCGTCGTTGACGGCCTTGTCAACGCTCGTGAAGCGGCCGGTGCGCTCATCGGTGCAGCCTTCCTTGAAGATGGGCTGGCAGGGACCGTTGGGGTCCAGCTCGTTGGTGGCCTTGGCGTCCAGCCAGGACACGGCGCCGCACAGGCCCAGACGCTCGGGGGTGACCACGCAGCAGTGGGCGGGGGCGAAGGACTGGCACAGGATGCAGGTGTAGTAGCGGTCCACGGACTCGTCGGTCATGGATGCCAGACGGTCGTCACGCTGGTTGTAGCGGGGCATTGCAATTTCATCACGGAACTTGCCTGCCTCGGCGGCGTCGGTGATGATGGTCACCTGGCACTTGTCCACAACGGCGTCGAACTCGTTCTTGACCATGACGTACAGAACCTCGGCGAAGTCCTTCAGCCGCAGGCCGGCGTCATACGCGGCGTTGGAGACACGGACACGGACCTGATTGCGCTGGCCGGTGTGCATGACGCCTTCCATATAGTTGAACCAGGCGTGGAATTTGCGCTCGATGACGGACTCGAAGTCCACCTGCATCTTCTTGCCGGCGACTTCCACATAAGTGGCCAGCGCCAGGTCCTTGGCTTCATCCAGGTCGGGTCCGATGATGGTGATCTTGTGATCCTCCACTTCGGACAGCTCCTTCATGACCACCAGCTCGGCGGTGGGGTTCTTGGAGGACCAGCACTCGTTGTGCATGTCGGCCTTGCGGATGATCTCGCCCTCAAAGGCGGCGGCGAAGGCCACGGGGATGGGCAGCTCGGTGACCTTGATCTTGATCTCCCGCAGCTCCAGGGACTTGGCGACGGTCTCGCTGTGATCGCAGACGGATTCCAGCGCGCCGGGGACCTGGTTCTCGCCCAGGTCAATGTCCACCACCACGGGGAAGCCCAGGGCGATGGCGCCGGCACCGGCGGAGACCACCACGGCGTCGATGGCGCCGAAGGTATTGACGAAGGCGGGCACACGGTTCTTGGTGTAGTCCAGCAGGCCGGCCAGGTTGCCGGGCTGGATGTTGCCGAAGATCAGCGCCGCGCGGATGGCGACGGTGACCACATGGATAACGGAGGTCACATCATGGCCCAGGGGCACCACGCGGTACTCGAGGCCCATCTTCACGCCGCCCTCGGCGCACTGCTCGATCACATTGCCCACCAGGAAGGTCAGCAGGCCCTTGGACTGGTAATCCTTGACCACCTTGACCACATCGGCAGCCTCATCGGCCTTGCCCAGAACCACGGCAACACCGGGGATATCGCCGGTGACCAGGGGCACGCCCAGGGAGCGGATGATGGGATCGGGCACGAAGCCGATGCCGGAGTCAGCCGCGTAGGGATCGGCATTGTCCACCCACTTCAGGCCTTCCAGGATCTCAGCGCCCACAGCGGTGGCCAGGCCAGCGTTCAGCGCCTGACCCAGGTCGTTCTCATTGGTGATCAGGCTCTTCAGCACGCCCACGCAGGCGGGCAGATCGCCCAGGGTCTTGACCTTGACGCCGGTAGCGGCGTAGATGGTGGGGAAAAAGTAAGCAGTATCGGGGAATGCAATTTCCTTATCTGCGCCGTACTTGGCAATGGCGTCGTTGACAGCGCCCTCGGTCAGGCCCGCAACGGCATTGCTGCCGCCATAAATCAGATCGGTTAATACACTCATGTGAATTCCTCCCAATGTCATTTGGAAATTTATGTATAGCGCCCCAAGGGCTGGATATACATTTTCAAGATAATTATACAAAACAATTTCCAAGATAGCAATCCGTTTTTTAAAAAACATCAATTCAAATTGTAGTTTATCTGTCAGTTGTCTGCCGCACCCAAAGGCCCCCTTGTGTAAAGGGGGCTGGGCAGGTTACAATCTGAAGTGCAACACCCCAAAATAAAATAAGACAATATGCAAACCTTAGTGTAAAATGTAGTTGCTACACAAACATGAACACGGAGGTAAGCATATTGTCCTACACACATTTTACACTAG